>SLQN01000120.1 GCA_007131465.1 Paracoccaceae bacterium | reverse complement strand
GGATGTTCAGCTTGCCCAGCATGTCATTGATCATCGGCCCGCCGCCATGCACGATCACGGGGTTCACGCCCACCTGGCGCATCAGCACCACATCGCGCGCGAAGCTGGCCATTTCCTCGGCGTCACCCATCGCGTGTCCGCCGAACTTGATCACGACAATCGCGCCCGCATAGCGCTGCAGATAGGGAAGTGCCTCGGACAAGGTCCGGGCAGTGGCAAACCAGTCCTGGGTCATGGGGTTTTGCTTCTTCATCAGGTCAGTCCCGCAATGATGGCGCGCAGTGTGGGGATGCCCAGCCCTTTTTCCGAGGAGGTGACCACAAGCTCCGGATAGGCCGCCGGATGTTTCGCCAAGGCTGCGCGCACCTGGGCCAATGTCTTTTCCTGCTCTGGCGCGGTCAGCTTGTCGGCCTTGGTCAGCACCACCTGAAAGGTGACGGCGGACTTGTTCATCAGGCTCATGATCTCGGCATCGACCTCCTTGACGCCGTGGCGCATGTCCACCAGCAGGAAGGCACGGCGCAGGGTGGCGCGGCCCGACAGATAAGCTTTCAGCAGGCGTTGCCATTTCTCGACCACAGGCAGGGGGGCTTTGGCAAAGCCATAGCCCGGCAGATCGACCAGATAATGGCTGTCCCCGGCGGTGAAGTAGTTGATTTCCTGCGTGCGTCCGGGCGTGTTCGAGGTGCGCGCAATCGCCCGCCTGCCGGTCAGTGCGTTGATCAGGCTGGATTTCCCGACATTCGACCGGCCCGCGAAACAGACTTCCAGACGGTCATCAGGGGGCAGGCCATCCATTGCGACCACGCCCTTGAGAAACTCCACCTCGCCGGTCATCAGGCGGCGCCCGGCTTCTTCGGCCAGCGGGTCGGGGGTCTGGGCCAGTGGGAAGGGCAGGGTGTTCATGCCATGACCTGTGCCACGTCGCCTGCCCGGACAGTGCCGGATTGCGTTACCACGGCGTAGACGCCAAAATTCGTGTGCCCATAGCCGTCTTCCAATGCGTCCAGCGTGTTGACGTCGATCCGGCCCGTGGCGCAATCGACCATCGTCGCGCGGCAGCGGCCAATGGGTTCGATGACTTTCAGCCGGGCCTCGCCAATCTGCAAATCCTTGCCCACAAGTTCAAATTCCTCCCAGGGCGCTAGCCCGTCCAGCCACAGGTTGGCGCGCCAGCGGTCCAGCCCAAGATCAAGCCCCAGCCTTTGCCCCAGTGCCCGATTCGACGCCATGTTCAGGATCGAAATCGATTCGAAATCCGTATCCGTCATGCCGCGCCCGGCGCTGACCAGCTTCACGGGTTGCGCGCGTCCGCCGGCCATCAGGGGCGCGACCCAGTTCAGAAAATCCGCCTGCCCCTGCGGCGTCTCCGGGGCGAAGGTCAGGGGGGGGCATAGCGGGTGCGTCAGGGTGATCTGCCCCGCCGCCTCGTCGAATTGCGCATCAATGGCCTGAAGCGTGGGCGTTTTGGCCCCGCGTGTGAAATTCATGCAGGCGTTCCAGCCGGGCATCAGGGTCGCGGCTTCATGCGCAACGGCCCAGTGCCGGTCGAAGGGCAGGCAGCGCCCTTCGCTCAGGCTGACATGGTCCAGCGCTTCGCGCCCATGCGCCTTGATGGGATGGCGGAAGATATGCGTCAGCCGCCACTCCATAGCGCTATTCCTTCTTTCTTTTCTTCACGCCGATATTCCCCAGCAAGTCCGGCCTGCTACCATTCATCGCCATGATGGAATATTGCTGGATGAAAGTGATCACGTTGTTTGCGATCCAGTAGAGCACCAGCCCGGACGCGAACCAGCCCAGCATGAACATGAACAGCCACGGCATCCAGGTCATCACGGCTTGCTGGATCGGTTCAGTGGGGGTCGGGTTCAGCTTCATCTGCAACCACATCGATACGCCAAGGCAGATCGGCAGGATACCGATGAAGATCAGCGACAGGATGCTGTCGGGGTGCGGCGCCGCATAGGGCAGCAGGCCGAACAGGTTCATGACCGAAGTCGGGTCAGGGGCCGAGAGATCATTGAACACCCCGAACCACGGTGCGTGGCGCAGATCGATGGTGACGAAAATCACCTTGTAGAGCGAGAAGAAGATGGGGATCTGCAACAGGATCGGCAGGCAGCCCGCAGCCGGGTTGACCTTCCTTTCCTTGTAGAGCTTCATCATCTCCTGCTGCAACTTCTGCTTGTCATCGCCCGCGCGCTCCTTGATGGCCAGCATTTCGGGCTGAAGTTCCTTCATCTTGGCCATCGAGACATAGGATTTCCACGCCAGCGGCAGCAGAACCGACTTGATCATCAGCGTCAGCACGATGATCGACCAGCCCATGTTGCCAATCACGCCTTCGATGAAATAGAGCGTGGCGAAGATGGGTTTGGTCAGGAAGAAGAACCAGCCCCAGTCGATTGCATCCAGAAAGCGGTCGATGCCAAGTTCGCGCTCGTAGCTGCGCAAGACGGACCATTCCTTGGCCCCGGCAAACAGCATGGTCTCTACCTGATCACGCTCGCCGGGTCCGACCACAAGCGTCGGCAGGTCGGCGCGGGCCTGATAGACATCGCGCGAGGGCACATAGCGCTGGACGGCGGAGAAGTCCTGCCCCGGCATCGGTACGATGGCGGCCATCCAGTATTTGTCGGCAATCGCCAGCCAACCATCGGCGGCCACTTCGGTCACGCGCGCATTGGTATTCTCTCGCTCATGAACGCGCAGATCGCGCACGGCCTTGTATTTGTCCTCGGACAGTTTGCCGTCGGCGACGAGGATGAAACCTTCATGGCTGATGAAGAAATTCTCCAGATCATCCGGTTCGCCATGCCGCGAAATCAGACCATAGGGGGCCATGCGGGCTGTGTTGTCGCTGTTGTTCTCCACGCCCTGCGTGACGGTCAGCATGAAATTGTCGTCAATCGCGAAGCGCTTGGTGAAGCGCAGGCCGGTCTCGTTCGTCCAGGCCAGGGTCACAGGCTGACCGATGCCAAGCTGCGTGCCGTCGATCAGTTCCCAGGGCGTGTTCGCGCCGGGCACATCGTCCCAGTCCATGTCGCGCCCCGGCCGCCAGCCATGCAGCGCATAAAAGGCATTGCTGGACCCTTCGGGGTTCAGCAGATGCACGATCCCGGAACCGGGTTCGGTGGTTTCGCGGTAATCGCGCAGCGCCAGATCATCCACCCGGCCCCCGCGCAGGTTGATCGACCCTGTCAGGCGCGGCGTGTCGATGGTGACGCGGGGCAATTCTTCCTCGGCGTCGGTCGGTTCGGCCTCGGCCATGCTCTGCGCCTCGCCCCCCTCTGCCAGCGGCAGTTCGGTGACATCGGCAGCTTGCTGCGGGGTAGGTTCGGGAGGCGGAAACATCCACATCCAGCCTACGAGCACCATAAGGCTCAGGGCGAAAGCCATCAGCAGATTGCGGTTCTGTTCGTCCATGGATTGGCCGTTTCCTGTCACTCGAGGGTCGCGCCCGGTTCAACAGAAGCCCTGCCCAAAGGTCAAGCAGTTTTCCCCGAAATCCGTGGGGCGCAGGGTCACATCATGCTCAAATCCGGCGGCGCATCGCGTGCGGCGGTTTTCGGTGTCGTGGCCAGCGCGAGGAAATCGAACAGCGCCGGGTCGGGCATATGCGACGGGCGGATGTTCATCAGCGCGCGGAACATGACGTTGCGCCGCCCCGGCGCGCGCTTTTCCCAGTCATCCAGCAGCGCCTTGACCTGCATCCGCTGCAACCCTTCCTGCGACCCGCAAAGATCGCAGGGGATGATGGGATAGTTCATCGCGCGGGCGAAACGGTCGCAGTCATCCTCGGGGACAAAGGCCAGCGGGCGGCAGACGAACAGGTCACCATCCTCATTCACCAGCTTGGGCGGCATCGTGGCCAGCCGCCCGCCGTGAAACAGGTTCATGAAGAAGGTTTCCAGAAGATCGTCGCGGTGATGGCCCAGAATCACTGCGGAACAGCCTTCCTCGCGGGCGATTCGATACAGGTTTCCACGCCGCAACCGCGAACATAGCGCGCAATAGGTCCGGCCCTGCGGGACCTTGTCCATCACGATGGAATAGGTGTCCTGATACTCGATCCGGTGAGGAATCTGCATGGCCGTCAGGAACTCGGGCAGCACAGTCGCGGGAAAGCCGGGCTGGCCCTGATCCAGATTGCAGGCCAGCAGCTCTACCGGCAGCAGTCCGCGCCACTGCAATTCCACCAGTGCGGCCAAAAGCGTGTAGCTGTCCTTGCCGCCTGACAGGCAGACAAGCCAGCGCGCGCCGGGCTGGACCATCCCGACCTGATCGATCGCCGCGCGGGTTTCGCGGATGATACGCTTGCGCAGCTTGCGAAATTCAGTGCTGTCGGGGGCACCGCGCAGGATCGCGGGAAGGTCGGCCAGATCATCGCGCATGGGTCATTTCCTGCCCGGTTCTGCGCCTGAGTCTGCGCGTGAGTCTGGCGCATCGTGGCAGCAGCCCGCGCGCGGCACAGGGTCATAGCCCGATCCGCCCAAGGGGTTGCAGCGCCCGATCCGGCGCAGCGTCAGCCACGCGCCCCGGATCGCGCCATGCCGTTCCAGCGCTTCCAGCGCATAGGCCGAACAGGTGGGCTGATAGCGGCAGCCATGCCCGACCCAGGGGCTGAAGACGACCCGGTAGAACCGCACCGGCAGCGCAAGAACCCAGGCCAGCGGCGTCATGTGGCGCCCCCGTGGATCTTCTCCAGGGCCGCGTCCAGATCGCGGCACAGCGCGGCGAAGTCATGCGTCACGGTCGCACCGGGCCGACCCACCAGCACATAATCCCATCCCGGTTGCGCGCGTGCAGGCAGCACCGCACGCGCCACCGCGCGCAGGCGTCGTTTTGCGCGGTTGCGCGTGACGGCATTGCCGATCTTTTTCGAGCATGTGAACCCGATGCGGGCGGGGCCTTTGTCACTTGCCTTGCGAGCCTGCACCAGAAATGCCGCGCAGCCCACTCGCCGCGCCTTCGCTGTGCGCAGGAAGTCCGTGCGCTGGGTCAAGGTCTCGATTGCCACAGAGGATTGCCCCGCGCGAGCAGACACGGCAGACGCGGCGTCGGCCATGTCTGCGTCTGATAGCGTCAGGTCGCGCGGCGCTGGCCCGCTGACGCAGGCCATCAGGGTCAAGCCGACAGTTTCTTGCGGCCCATGCGGCGGCGCGCATTCAGGATCTTGCGCCCGGCCTTGGTTGCCATCCGTGCACGAAAGCCGTGCCGACGCTTGCGAACCAGGTTGCTGGGCTGATAGGTGCGTTTCATCGCTCCGTTCCTTGTCTTCGGGCACGCGCGTTTCCTGCCGGAATCGGCTGCCAAACCTTTTTCAGGCTCGCCGGATACAGGCCATCCTGCGCCAAGTCAATTCGCAAATCCGCGCGCGCAGGGTTTGCGGTCCGGAAAACCCCGCGACGCCTGCAAATGCGCGCAATGACATCAAGCCCGCGTGATCTGGGCGAATCCTTCGTAACTTCTGGCCTGATCCTGCGTATTCCAGCTACAACACACTATCTTGGGCCCACAAACAAGAAAGACCATTTCGTGACAAAACCATTATCCGGCGCGCCCGCCTGGCGCTCGCGCCTGCCGCTTGTGCTGATCGGCCTTGGGGCCATCATCGGCGCGGTTCTGCTGCGCGATTACCTGTCCTTCGATGCCTTGCGCGAGAACCGCGCGGCGCTGATTGCCTTTCGTGACGGCCAGTATGTGCTGACGGCGCTGGCTTTCGTGGCTGCCTATATCGTGATCGTGGCGTTTTCGCTGCCCGGCGCCACGGCAGCCTCTTTGACCGGCGGCTTTCTGTTCGGCCTGTTTCCAGGCGCGTTGTTCAACATCTTTGGCGCAACAATCGGGGCGGTGCTGATCTTTCTGGTGGTGCGCGCCGGGCTGGGCCGGTCCATGGCGGCCAAGATCGACGCGAGCGCGGGGCGGATGAAACGACTGACAGTCGCCATTCGGGCCAATGAATTTCCTGTCCTGTTCTCGCTGCGGCTGGTGCCGGTGCTGCCGTTCTTCGTGATGAATGTCCTGCCCGCGCTGATCGGGGTGCGGCTTTCGGCCTTTGCCGCCAGCACGTTTCTGGGGATCATGCCGGGCGCGGTGGTCTATACATGGGTTGGCGCAGGTCTGGGCGAGGTCTTCGCCCGCAATGAAACCCCCGATCTGGGCATCATCTTCGAGCCGCATATCCTCGGGCCGCTGCTGGGGCTTGCGGCCCTGTCATTGCTACCCCTTCTGGTAAAGAGCCTTCAGCGCAAGGAGACTCTGTCATGACCCGGATCAAGACGGATATCTGCGTGATCGGTGGCGGGTCCGGGGGGTTGTCGGTGGCAGCAGGCGCTGTGCAGATGGGCGCGCGCGTCGTGCTGGTCGAAGGTCACAAGATGGGCGGGGACTGCCTGAATTATGGCTGCGTTCCCTCCAAGGCGCTGCTTTCACAGGCGAAGGCCGTAAAGGCGCGCGGCGACACCCCCACACCTGCGGATTTCCGCCGCGCTATGGCACATGTCAAGGCAACGATTGCCCGGATCGCACCGCATGATTCCGTCGAACGCTTCGAGGGGTTGGGCGTGCAGGTTCTGCAAGGCTTTGGGCAGTTCACCGGGCCGGACAGGATTTCCGTGGGCGAAACCACAGTAAGCGCGCGCCGCTTCGTCATCGCCACAGGCTCTCGCGCGCTGGTCCCGCCCATACCGGGTTTGGCGGACCTGCCCTACATGACCAACGAAACCTTGTTCGACCAGACCGAATGCCCCGGTCACCTGCTGATCATCGGGGCCGGGCCGATCGGGCTGGAAATGGCGCTGGCGCATCGGCGGTTGGGCGCGCGGGTGACAGTGATCGACGGGGCGCGCGCAATGGGCCGCGATGACCCCGAGGCCGTCGCGCTGGTCCTTGAAAGCCTGCGTGGCGAGGGGATCGAGATTGTCGAGAATGCGCAGGTCGAAAAGGTGGCCGGGCGCGTGGGTGCGATAGAGGTGCAGGTGAAGGGCGGCACGATCTTCACAGGCACGCATCTGCTGGTTGCGGTGGGGCGCAAGCCCAATCTGGAAAAGCTGGCGCTGGACAAGGCGGGCATCCGCCACGATGGGGGCGGCATCAAGGTCGATGCGCGGCTGCGCAGCACGAACCGGCGCGTCCATGCCATCGGCGATGTGGCCGGACAGGGGCAGTTCACGCATCTGGCAGGCTATCATGCCGGGGTGATCCTGCGCTCCATGCTGTTTGCCCTGCCTGCCAAGGTGCGCACCGACCACATCCCCCATGCCACATTCACCGACCCGGAACTGGCCCAGATCGGCCTGACCGAAGCGCAGGCACGACGCCAGCATGGTGCGCAACTGAGCGTCTGGCGCGTGGGCTATGACCAGATCGATCGCGCGCTGGCCGAGGGGCGCGACATCGGGTTCTGCAAGCTGATGGTCGTGAAGGGGCGCCCGGTCGGGGTGACCATCGTGGGCGCGCAGGCAGGCGACTTGATCGCGCCCTATGCGCTGGCGATGGCCAGCCGCCTGAAGCTGGGGGCGATTGCGGGAACAGTCATCCCTTACCCGACATTGGCGGAAATCGGCAAACGCGCGGCAGGGGCCTATTTCTCGCCCAGACTCTTTGATAACGTGACGGTGAAGCGTCTTGTGGGGTGGGTTCAGACCTGGCTGCCCTGACCTGGCGCCGCTTGGGTTTGAGGCATGATCACCAAAAGTCTGTCAGCGCGTTTTCTATGGCTTGTCGTCATCTTCGTGATGCTGGCCGAAGTGCTGATCTTCGTGCCCTCGGTGGCACGGTTTCGCGAAGAATATCTTCTGGCGCGACTGGAACGTGCGCAGATCGCGTCGCTTGCGCTTCTGGCCTCGGACGGGTCCATCGCCGGAGAACTGGCGGGCGAGTTGCTGGAGAATGCAGGCGTGTTCAACGTGGTGCTGCGCCGCGATGAGGTGCGCGAACTGATCCTGTCCTCGCCCCTGCCGGGGCAGATCGATGTCACCTATGACCTGCGCGACAGCAACCCCTTCCAGTCGATGCGGGACGCGCTGGCGCAGATGGCCCGCAACGAGCCGCAGATCATCCGGGTCATCGGGGACCCGGTGCGTCAGGGCGGATTGCTGATCGAGATCACGCTGGACACGGCCAACCTGCGCGCCGAGTTGTGGGAGTATGGCCGACGTATTCTTCTGCTGTCGCTGCTGATATCCGGGATCACGGCCCTGCTGCTCTATCTGTCGATCCGGACCTTCGTGGTGGCCCCCATGCAGCGGGTGATCCGCTCGATGTCGGCCTATGCCGAAGCGCCGCAGGATGTCAGCCGGATCATCGT
>SLQN01000147.1 GCA_007131465.1 Paracoccaceae bacterium | reverse complement strand
GGGCAAAGCGGTTGGCTGAAGGCAGGCGACGTGCCTGCACTGGCTGCGCTCTTTGCCTCTCAGCCCCCCCCGCCGCCACCGCCGATCGGCTGACCGCCCCCAAAGGACGGGCCGAAGGTGGGTTTTGCATATTTTCGGCCCTGTAAAACCCGATTAGACATGACGCATCCGGGGCTGCGGCATCGCCCCCAGAGATTGCGGGACAGAGCATGACACTGCATCAGGCTGAACACCGGTTCCCTTGCGCGCAATGTGGCGCATCCTTGCGCTTTGCGCCCGGTCAGGCGCGGCTGTCTTGCGAATATTGCGGCCATGAACAGCCGATCCCGCAGATGGATGACGCCACCCGCGTCACCAAACTGCAATCGCTCGACTACCACGAGGCCGTCGCTCAGGCCCTGCCGCCCGACAGTTTCGAGGAAACGCGGGTCGTGCATTGCGACACTTGCGGCGCCGAGGTCCAGTTCGAGGAGAACGTGCATTCCTCCGAATGCCCCTTCTGTGCCAGCCCGGTGGTCACCGATACCGGCACGCATAGGCATATCAAGCCGCAAGCGATCCTTGCCTTCAGACTGTCGGAGCGCGAGGCGCATGAGAAGATGGGCCAGTGGCTGAAGGGCTTGTGGTTCGCGCCCTCGAAACTGTCGAAATATGCCCGCAGCACCGGGAAACTAAGCGGGCTTTACGTCCCCTACTGGGCCTTCGATGTCGCAACAAAGTCGCGCTATACCGGGCAACGGGGCACGCATTACTATGTCACGGTCGGGTCGGGCAAGAACGCCCGGCGCGAGCGGCGCACGCGCTGGTCGTCAGCCTCGGGGCGGGTGCAGCGGCAGTTTCTGGATCTTCTGGTCATGGCCGCGCAATCCCTGCCCCGCGCCAATATCCGCAGGCTGGAGCCCTGGACCATGGCCGACCTGCAACCCTACAGTTCCGAATACCTGTCCGGCTTTCGCGCCGAAGGCTATACAGTCGCCCTGCCCGAGGGGTTCGAGATCGCGAAGGAACGCATGGCCGAGCAGATCAATGCCGATATCCGGCGCGATATCGGCGGCGATGAACAGCGAATCAGTTCGGTCAATACCGATTACAGCGATGAACGCTTCAAGCATCTCTTGTTGCCGATCTGGATGGCGGCGTATCGCTACCGGGGCAAATCCTACCGCTTCATCGTCAATGGCCAGACCGGACGGGTGCAGGGCGAACGGCCCTGGTCGCCCTGGAAGATCGCTGGCGCGGTTCTGGCCGGGCTGGTCTTTCTGGCCATCGCCTTCTATGTGGCCGAAATGGGCGGATTCTGAAGGGGGGCGCGATGATCCTGTGCGCGGGCGAAGCGCTGATCGACATGCTGCCGCGCGAGAGCGCGCAAGGAGAGGCGTGTTTCGCGCCCTATCCGGGCGGGGCCGTGTTCAACACCGCCATCGCACTGGGGCGGCTGGGGGTGGCGACCGGGTTCTTCTGCCCGCTATCGGATGACCTGTTCGGCGCAAAGCTGCGCGCGGCGCTGGCGGCGTCCGAGGTCGATCACAGCCTGTCGCCGGGCGTGGACCGGCCCTGCACACTGGCCTTCGTGACGTTGGAGGATGGGCAGGCGCGCTATGCCTTCTATGACACGGGCACGGCCTTGCGCGGGCTGACCGAGGCCGAACTGCCGGACCTGCCCCCGTCTGTGACAACGCTGTTTCTGGGCGGTATCTCGCTGGTGGGGGCGCCCTGCGCGGATGCTTTTGCCACACTTGCCGCGCGCGCGGGCGCGCGGGTGGTGATGTGCGACCCGAATATCCGCCCCGACTTCATCCGCGATGAAGCGGCTTACCGCGCCCGGCTGGCGGGTCTGATTGCGCGCTGCGACATCGTGAAACTGTCGGACGAGGACCTGCACTGGCTGATGGGCGCGGGCGATATCGCCATGCTGGCGGACCGGGTGCGCGCCCAGGGCCCTGCGATCGTGGTGATCACGGAAGGCGCGAAAGGCGCGCGGGCCTTCACGGCGCAAGGCACGACACAGGCTGTCGCGACCCCGGTCACGGTGGTCGATACGGTCGGCGCGGGCGATACGTTCAATGCGGGGTTTCTGGCCGGGCTGTCGCAGGCCGGGGCCCTGACGAAACCCGGGCTTGCCGGGCTGGACCCCGCAACGCTGGGCGCGGCGCTGCAACTTGGCGTGCGTGCTGCTGCCGTGACCGTGTCGCGCGCGGGCGCGAACCCGCCCTGGGCGCGCGAGATCTGATGCGCGCGCTTGTGCAGCGGGTGCAGATGGCGCGGGTCGAGGTGGCGGGCGAAACGCTCGGCCAGTGCGGGCCGGGCCTGATGATCCTTGTCTGCGCGATGCAGGGCGATACCGAGGCCGGGGCCGAGGCGCTTGCGGCAAAAATACACAAGCTGCGCATCTTCCGCGACGCTGCTGGCAAGATGAACCTTGCGTTGAAGGATACGGGCGGCGGCGCGCTGGTGGTCAGCCAGTTCACGCTGGCCGCCGACACGCGCAGCGGCAACCGCCCCGGCTTTTCCACCGCTGCCGCCCCGGTTGAGGGCGAACGGCTGTATCTGCATTTCGCGGCCACGCTGCGCGGGCTTGGGGTGGGTGTTGAAACCGGGCGCTTCGGGGCCGAGATGGCTGTGCATCTGGTCAATGACGGGCCGGTGACGATCTGGCTCGATACTGCGGCGTAGCGCCCCTATCCGGCCAGCACCGCAGGCAGATGGCCGATATCGGGCAGCACAAGATCGGCATGGGGGGCAAGCTGGCCGCGCGTGGCAAGGCCCGTCAGAACCCCGATGGTGGGCATCCCCGCCGCGCGCCCAGCAATCAGGTCATGGGTGCTGTCGCCCACCATCACCACGCTTTGCGGCTTCAGCCCGGCGCGGGCGGCAAAGCCCAGCAGCATGTCGGGCGCGGGTTTGGGGGTGTAGCCGCTGTCATAGCCCAGCACATGGGCAAAATGTGCGGTTATGCCGGCGGCGCGCAGATGCGCATGCGCGGCTGATTCGGCGTCATTGGTGGCAACCCCCAGAACGAGCCCGCGCGCCTGAAGCCCGCCAAGCAGAGGGGCAAGCGGCACGGGCGGGACCATTTGCGCTGCCTCGGCGCTGCCGATCAAGCGCGCGATGAGGCGCGCGCGAGGCATATCCGGCAGATGCGGGTGCATCAGGTCCGCGGCCTCCTCCAGCGTGCCTGCAATCACAGGCGAAGTCGGCTCGAACCGGCCAGCGTTGAAATCGAACCCGATCGCGTCGCCAAGGACACGCGCGCGCGCGCCATTGCCCTCGGACAACTCCGCCAGCAAACGCGCGGCCCAGCCCGACCAACTGGCGGCAAAGTCGAACAAGGTTCCGTCCTTGTCGAACAGGACAGCGCGGATCTGTGTGAATGTCATACCTTTTCCTGACCCTGCGCGCCGCTCCGGACCCGCGCGACCATCCCTCAGAACACCATTGGCATTGCGCGATGCAACTGGTCGATTGCGGACTTCACCTCGTCGCTGATGCCGGTATCCATGCCCGCCAGCAGATGCGCCAGTTGCGCGGAATCTGTCGCCCCGATGATCGGCAGGGTGGTCGCAGGGCGGGTGCGGGTCCATTCGACGGCCAAATGCACCGGGTCCAGCCCGAATTCATGGGCAATCGCCAGATACCCCGAAACCGCCTCGAACACGCGCCCGGTGATCCGTCCGCCCAAGTCCGGGCTACGGGCGCGGCGCGATCCTTCGGGCGTCACATTGCCCGCATATTTGCCTGTCAGCAGCCCTGCCGCCAGCGGCGTATAGGCCAGCAGCGGAACATCCTCGATCACGCAGGTTTCGGCAAGATCAGTGTCGAATTGACGGCACAGCAGCGAATATTCGTTCTGTAGGGTCAGCATTCGCGGCAGGCCGTCGCGTTCCGCGAGGTTCAGCCACGTCGTCAGCCCCCAGGCTGATTCGTTCGAGACCGCGATGTGGCGCAGCTTGCCTTCGGCTATCAACTCCTGCGCGCAAACAAGTGTCGCGCGCATATCCGCCACGATTTCGGCGCGACCTTGCCGCGTGGGCGCAAAGGTCCAGTTCTTGCGGAAATGATACGACCCGCGATTGGGCCAGTGCAACTGGTAGATGTCGATGCACTCCACCTGCAACCGGCGCAGCGAAGCCTCGATTGCCGTGCGCATCCGCGCAGGCGTTATCGGCGCACCATCCTTGACCGCATTCGACCCCGCCCCGGTGATCTTGGTCGCAACCACCATGTCGGCGGGTTTGCGGCTGGCGATCCAGCGTCCGATGATGGCCTCGGTCTCTCCAGCGGTCTCCAGCCGCACCGGATTTACCGGATACATTTCGGCGGCATCAAGGAAATTTACCCCGGCTTCCTGCGCCATGTCGAGTTGGCGATGGGCATCGGCCTCGTCCGTCTGCGTGCCGAAAGTCATGGTTCCCAGGCAATAGCCCGACACCATCAGATCAGACTGCCCGAGCTTGAGTTTATGCATCTGCTTTCCCCTGGCTTTGATCCTGTCGCGCGCAACTTAAACGGATTTCCCGTCAGGGAAAGCCACGATTTCAGCCACAGGAAATGCGCGTGATCGTCCGGGCTGCGTCATGCTCCACGTTCAACCGCTCCGGGTTCCAGTCCATCGTTACGGCCATGTCGGGGCCGATGATCCGGTAGGGCTGTTGCAGCGTCGCGCGATCCACCGCCGCCAGCGGCTGGCCGACAAGGGACTGCATTGCGCCTGCGCCGCAGGCAAGCGGCGGGTCGGCATCCGGGCCAGGATCACGCTGGCAGGCCGCGAGGACCATCACGGCGGCCAGTATCAACATGGGTTTCATCGCACCCTCCTTGCAGGGGTCATGTTATTTTCACTTCTGTCGGAACATCTATCAGACAATCCGATCTCGCGGCCACACAAAACCGGGCTTGCATGAAGTCCGGGATATGGTATCATGAACAAAACAGGAACATATGTGATGCAAGCCCTTGCCGCCAAGACGGACACCGCCCCCGCCCTGCTGGGCGATATCCTGACCCTTCAGGCCGGGCGCGCGCATGAGTTTTGCGGGCCTGCCCGGCGCATGCTTGCAGTCTGGGTCATGGCCGGGCTGCCTGCGGGGATGCCTGTCATCTGGATACGCCCGCGCTGGAGCATGGAACATCTGCACCCGCTGGGCCTTTGCGACTGGGCCAGCCCGGAAGGGCTGATCACCCTGACCCCGCAGCGCGACCCCGAGGCGCTGGGCTGCGCCGAGGAGGCGCTGCGCTCGGGCGCAGTGGCGCTGGTGGTGATGGAACTGGCCGCCCCACCCGCACTGACACCGCTGCGCCGCCTGCATCTGGCGGCCGAGGCGGGCCTTGCGCGCCGCCGCACGCACCGGCGCGATGCCACGCTTCTGGGCCTGGTCCTGACGCCTGAAAGGGGCGGGGCCGCAGGTGTGGAAAGCCGCTGGCATCTGGCCCCCTGCCCCCCGATGACGGGGCGCGGCAGTGGTATCCTGCCCGCATGGCGGCTGGAACGTCTGCGCGCGCGCATGGCCCCCAGCGCCTGCTGGCATATCAGCGCCGGCCGGGGGGACGCGCCGCACAGGCTTGCGGCTGTTCCGGCTCCACAGGCGCAATAAGCGCCAAACAGCCGGATCGCATGGCGCAAAGAACTGGCCAGCGCCTGCAAGCAGCGTTAAATCATGAACTGACACACATGGCCAAGGTGGATGCACATGGTGCTGAAATTCGACCTGATCATCATCGGTTCCGGCCCCGCAGGCAGCGCCAGCGCGATGACCGCGGCAAAGGCCGGGCTCTCGGTCGCACTTCTGGACAAATCCGCCTTCCCGCGTGACAAGCTGTGCGGTGGCGCTGTCACAGGGCGCGCTGCACGCTATATGGACGAAATCTTCGGCCTTGCCCCCGACAGCGATCTGTTCCTCGAGGCAGACAGGGTCCGTCTTGCCTTTCGCGGGCAGGCCATAACCTGTCAGGACAACTTCCCCCCCTTCCAGATGACCATGCGGCAGGCTTTTGACGCCCGCCTGCACCACCTCGCCATCACTGCCGGGGCGCAGGTTTTCGCTCCGGTGCGCATCACTGCGCTTGACCCGGAGACCGCGCAAGTCACCCTTGCCGATGGTCGCCGCATGCAGGCCACGCTCATCATCGGGGCGGACGGGGCCAACAGTCTTGTCGCCCGCGCGATCTTCGGACGCGCTTTCGATCCGGCGCGAATCGGCTTCGGGTTGGAAGTGGAACTGGACCGTAATCAGTTCTCCGACACCACAACCGAGATCGATCTGGGCGCGGCCAACTGGGGCTATGGCTGGGTCTTTCCCAAGCACAAATCAGTCACGCTGGGGGTCTTCGGCATCCATGCCCGCAACTCTGACATGAAGACGCATTTCAACCGCTATCTGGCCCGCCATGTCCCCGACATGGCGGCCGCAGGTCCAGTCAGATGCAAGGGCGCTTTCCTGCCCTTCGGGACATATCGCAAGACGCCGGGGGCAGGACGCGTGCTGCTGGCAGGCGATGCCGCCGGGCTGGTGGACCCGATCACCGGCGAAGGCATTGGCTGGGCCATGCGGTCGGGCCAGTTTGCAGGCCAAGCGGCAGTCGCGGCACTGGCCGCAGGCCGGCCCGACACGGCCCTCACCACTTACCAGCGCCATCTTACCTGTGTTCACCGCGAAATCGATGCAGCGCGGCGGATTCGCGCGCTGATCTATGCGCGTCCGGTCAGGGCCATCTTCCCGCGTGCCGTTGCACATAACCCGTCGATGAGCCGCACCTATCTGCGGCTTCTGGCCGGAGAGCTGGACTACGCCGATCTCGGCACGCGCGTCCTGTTTCGTCTGGCACGTCGGTTGGGCGGCAGCCTCCTGCGCAGGCAGACCGCATAAGGGCTTTTCGCGCCCCTGATGCTGGAGTATAGCGCGTCCATGTCCGCAAATCCGCCCGATCTTCGCCCCGATATCGCCCCGCGCGCGCAGTTGCGCGACGCGCCCCGTTCTGGCCAGCCCACCATCGGCATGGTCTCGCTGGGCTGTCCCAAGGCGCTGGTGGACAGCGAACGCATCCTGACAAGGCTGCGCGCTGAAGGCTATTGCATGTCGGCCGATTATGCCGGTGCAGACGCCGTGATCGTGAACACCTGCGGGTTTCTGGACAGCGCCAAGGCCGAGAGCCTTGAGGCCATTGGCGAGGCGCTAGCCGAGAATGGCCGCGTAATCGTGACAGGCTGCCTGGGGGCAGATCCCGACTACATTACCGGCGCGCATCCAAAGGTGCTGGCCGTGACCGGGCCGCATCAATATGAACAGGTGCTTGACGCCGTGCATGCTGCCGTCCCGCCCAAGCCCGACCCGTTCGTGGACCTGCTGCCCGCATCTGGCGTCAGCCTGACACCGCGCCATTTCAGTTATCTCAAGATTTCAGAGGGTTGCAACCATAAGTGCAAGTTCTGCATCATCCCTGACATGCGTGGGCGGCTGGTCTCGCGCCCGGCCCATGCGGTGCTGCGCGAGGCTGAACGCCTGGTTGCCGCCGGGGTGAAGGAACTCCTGGTGATCAGCCAGGACACATCCGCCTACGGGGTGGACCTCAAACACGCCGAAGCGCAGGGCCACCGCGCCCATATTACCGATCTCGCGCGCGATCTGGGCAGTCTTGGCGCATGGGTGCGGCTGCATTACATCTATCCCTATCCGCATGTGCGCGATCTGATCCCGCTGATGGCCGAGGGGCTGGTGCTGCCCTATCTGGACATCCCGTTCCAGCATTCCCACCCCGAGACCCTGCGCCGGATGGCGCGGCCTGCGGCGGGCGAAAAGACGCTGGACCGGATTGCCGAATGGCGCAGCATCTGCCCTGATATCACCCTACGCTCGACCTTCATTGTCGGCTATCCGGGCGAGACCGAGGCTGAATTCGAGCACCTGCTTGACTGGCTGGATGCGGCGCAACTCGACCGTGTGGGGTGTTTCCAGTACGAGGACGTGAAGGGCGCGCGCTCCAACGCGCTGCCGGACCATGTGCCCGATGACGTGAAGGCCGACCGCTGGGCACGGTTCATGGAGAAGGCACAGGCGATTTCCGAAGCCAAGCTCGCTGCAAAGGTGGGCCTGCGGCTCGACGTCATCGTGGACGAAATCGACAGCGACGGCATTGCCACCTGCCGCACCAAGGCGGATGCGCCTGAAATCGACGGTAACCTGTTCATCGATGACGGGACAGAAGGGCTGCGGCCGGGCGATATCGTCACGGTCGAAGTGGACGAGGCGGGCGAATACGACCTCTGGGGCCAGATCATCCGCCAGCCGTGATCCGCGCCTGTGCCAAAGGCACAGGCAGCGCCCGGCCGGCGTGCAAG
>SLQN01000328.1 GCA_007131465.1 Paracoccaceae bacterium | reverse complement strand
GCTGTGCGCGTGCTGAACTATTCCGGCTCGGGGATTGAAACCACCTTCACGCAAGGAGAGGATGCCTGCCTTGCCGCGATGGTCCCGGCCCTGCCAGAGACGCAGGCGCGCGAACTTCTGATGGTGGGCGCGCTGCCTGATGTGGTCGAGGATCAGGCGCTGGACCTGCTCGGGCAGATCGGCATCTCGCCCGTTCGCTGCCTGCCGGCCAAGCGCGCCGAACTTGATGCGGCCATCGGCCCGAACACGCGGTTTGCCCTGACCCAGCCGTTTCTGGGCGATACGCATGCCGCCCTTGTCCGGCGCGGCGCGCATCATATCGCCGCACCCTTCCCCTTCGGCGCCGAAGGCACGACGCTGTGGCTCAAGGCTGTGGCCGCCGATTTCGGCATCGCACCCGAAAAGGTCGATCAGGTCGTGGCCGCCCCCCGCGCGCGCGCCGAAAAGGCCATCGCCGCCAGCGCCCGGACGCTGGACGGCAAGACCATCTTCCTGATGCCCGACAGCCAGTTAGAGATCCCGCTCGCGCGGTTTCTGACCCGCGAATGCGGCATGCAGGCCATCGAGATCGGAACCCCTTATCTGCACACCGACCTGCATGGTCCGGAACTGGACCTCATTGCCGCTGGCCCGACGATTTCCGAAGGGCAGGATGTCGATCTGCAACTCGACCGTGTGCGCGCCGCGCGCCCCGATCTGACAGTCTGCGGCCTTGGCCTTGCCAACCCGCTGGAGGCCGAGGGGCTGGCCACCAAATGGGCAATCGAACTGGTGTTCACGCCGGTTCATTTCTATGAGCAGGCCGGCGATCTGGCAGCGCTTTTCGCGCGCCCGCTGCGCCGCCGCGCCCTTCTGCGCACCCAGCATCCCAACATGATGGAGGCCGCGGAATGATGTCTCCTTTCGCTTTCGCCCAAAGATGTCTGGGCCAGCGCCTCGGAAGCCAGCGCAACAGGGGTCAGTCATGAAGCTTGCCGTCTGGACATATGAAGGCCCGCCCCATGTCGGGGCAATGCGCGTGGCCACGGCCATGACGGATCTGCACATGGTCTTGCACGCGCCGCAGGGCGACACCTATGCAGACCTTCTGTTCACGATGATCGAACGGCGCAACCACCGCCCGCCGGTCAGCTATACCACGTTTCAGGCCCGCGATCTGGGCGCGGATACGGCAGGTCTGTTCATGCAGTCGGCCCGCGATGCCCATGCGCGCTTCAACCCGCAGGCGCTTCTGGTCGCGGCGTCCTGCACGGCAGAACTGATCCAGGATGACCCCGGCGGTCTGGCCGAAACGATGGGCCTGCCGGTCCCGGTGATCCCGCTGGAACTGCCCAGCTATCAGCGCAAGGAAAACTTCGGCTGTGACGAGGCCTTGCTGCAAATCTGCCGCACGCTGGCAAAGCCCGTGGCCCGCACGGAACGTGTGACCTGCAACATCCTCGGCCCCACGGCACTGGGTTTCCGCCACCGCGACGATCTGGCCGAGATCACGGGGCTTCTGTCGGAAATGGGCATCGAGGTGAACGTGGCCGCGCCCATGGGCGCAAGCCCTGCCGACATCGCCCGGATGGGGGCTGCGCATTTCAATGTGCTCCTCTACCCGGAAACGGCCGAATCCGCCGCCCGCTGGTTCGAGAAAGAGCACGGCCAGCCCTTCACGAAAACCATTCCCATCGGGGCCAATGCCACCCGCGCCTTCATCGCGGAAGTGCGCGCGCTGTCGGGCGCGACCCTGCCCGTGGATGAAACCCGCCTGCGCCAGCCCTGGTGGGCGGCCTCCGTGGACAGCACCTATCTGACCGGCAAGCGGGTTTTCCTCTTCGGCGATGGCACGCATGTCATGGCCGCCGCCAAGGTCGCGCGCGACGAGATGGGGTTCGAGGTCTGCGGCATGGGCTGCTACAACCGCGAACAGGCCCGGCCCCTGCGGGCGCTGGCCAAGGAGTTCGGTCTCGAGGCGCTGATCACCGATGACTATCTCGATGTCGAGGCCGCCATCGAGGAGGCCGCGCCCGAAATGATCCTCGGCACGCAGATGGAGCGCCATATCGGCAAGCGCCTGGGCATTCCCTGCGCCGTGATCTCGGCCCCGGTCCATGTGCAGGATTTCCCCGCCCGCTATTCACCGCAGATGGGATTCGAGGGCGCGAATGTCCTGTTCGACACCTGGGTGCATCCGCTGGTCATGGGGCTGGAAGAACACCTGCTGACCATGTTCCGCGAGGATTTCGAATTTCACGATGCGGCCGGGCCGTCCCACCATGGCGCGCACGCGCAACCCCTGCCCCAAAGCACGCCCGTCCCGCATGGGACCGCGACTGAAGGGGGCTCGATGCCCCCGCCAGTCGCCCCCCCGTCGCTGGACAATATCGTCTGGCTGACTTGCGCGGAACGGGAACTCAAGAAGATCCCCTTCTTCGTGCGTGGCAAGGCCCGGCGCAACACGGAAAAATTCGCGGTCGAGAAGGGCCTTCAGGAAATCTCCGTGGACACGCTTTACGAGGCAAAGGCCCATTATGCTCGATAGTCACACCCTCCAGCCCAAGCCCTACCGCTTCGTCGTGGTCACGCTTGACGCGCATGCGGCAGGCCCCGCGCTGCGCGTCCTGCCGCGCCTGCGCGCAGATTTTCCAGGGCTGGAAGTCTCTATCCATGCCGCCGCCGAATGGGCCGAAAACCCCGTTGCCCTGGCCGAAGCGAAAGCCGCCATCAACGCCGCCGATATCGTCGTGGCGAACCTGTTGTTCATCGAGGAACATGTGACCGCCTGCCTGCCCGAATTGCAGGCCGCCCGCGCGCGCGCCGATGCCTTTGTCGGCGTGATCGCGGACCCGCAGATCGTCAAACTGACGAAAATGGGCGATCTGGACATGATGAAGCCCGCGACGGGCATCGCCAAGATCATGAAGAAACTGCGCGGCGGCGGTGACAAGTCCAAACCCGCTTCGGGCGAAAAGCAGATGTCGCTTCTGCGCCGCCTGCCCAAGATCCTGCGGTTCATCCCCGGCAAGGCGCAGGACCTGCGCGCATGGTTCCTGTCGATGCAATACTGGCTGGGCGGGTCCGACGACAATATCGAATCGATGATGCGCTTCCTGATCGCGCGCTATGCCGACCGGCCAGAATGGGGCGAGGTCAAGGCGGCTGCGCCCATCGACTACGCCGAAGTCGGCCTCTATCACCCAGACCTGGCCACACGCATCACAACTAACCCGGCAGACCTGCCGCGCCCGGCAAACCCCATTGGCACAGTCGGGCTCTTGCTCATGCGCTCCTACATCCTGGCCGACGATACCGCGCATTACGACAGCGTCATCCGCGCGCTGGAGGCCAAGGGCCTGGCCGTGCGCGCGGCATTTGCCGGGGGGCTGGACGGACGCCCCGCGATCGAGGCCTATCACAAGGGCCAGATCGACACGCTCCTGTCGCTGACCGGATTCAGCCTTGTCGGCGGTCCGGCCTATAATGACAGCCCTGCCGCCGTCGAAACCCTGTCGGCGCTGAACGTGCCCTATCTGGTCGCCCATCCGCTGGAATTCCAGACATTGGGCCAGTGGGCCGGATCGGGGACAGGGCTGGGCCCGGTCGAAACCACCATGCTGATCGCCCTGCCAGAAATTGACGGGGCCACCTGCCCGACGGTCTTTGCCGGTCGCCACGGGGCCGAGAAATGCACAGGCTGCGCGCATAACTGCCATGTGCAGACCGGATCGCGCGAAATGGCGCCGTGTCATGAACGCATCGTCTCGCTCGCGGAAAAGACCGCGCGGATGGTCGCCCTGCACCGCAAGAAGAATGCCGACAAGAAGGTCGGCATCGTGTTGTTCGGCTTTCCGCCGAATGCGGGCGCTGTCGGCACGGCGGCCTATCTCGATGTGTTCGAAAGCCTGTTCAACACGCTTCATCAGATGGCGCGCGACGGCTATAGCCTGACCCCGCCCGCCACCTCGGACGAATTGCGCGCCGCTGTGCTGAAAGGCAATGCCGCCACCTATGGGCAGGAAGCCAATGTGGCCGCCCATGTCAGCGCCGAGGAGATGGTCCGCGACTGCAAGCACCTGCAAGCGATCGAAGCCGTCTGGGGCCCTGCGCCCGGCCGCATCCAGTCCGACGGGCGCGGTGTGTTCATCCTGGGCGCGCAGTTCGGCAATGTCTTTGTCGGCGTGCAGCCCACATTCGGCTATGAAGGCGACCCGATGCGCCTGCTGTTTGAGCGCGGCTTCGCCCCCACCCATGCCTTCACCCAGTTCTACCTGTGGCTGCGCAACACCTACCGCGCCGATGCGATCCTGCATTTCGGCATGCATGGCGCGCTGGAATTCATGCCCGGCAAGCAGGCGGGCATGGGCGCACGCGACTGGCCCGACCGGCTGATTGGCGAGATGCCGAATATCTACCTTTATGCTGCCAACAACCCGTCCGAGGCGAGCCTTGCCAAGCGCCGCTCGGGCGCGGTAACGATCACACATCTGACGCCGCCGGTCGCGCATGCGGGCCTCTACAAGGGGCTGCAAGACCTGAAAGACAGCCTGACCCGCTGGCGGTCCATGCCCCAGGATGACCCCGCACAAGCGGATCTTGAAGCGCTGATTGCCGAACAGGCCGCTGCGGTGGACCTGACAGGCGCACCCGGTTCGCTGTGGGTGCGGCTTCTGGAATGCGAGGATGCGCTGATCCCGGAAGGCCTGCATATCGTGGGCAAGGCCCCGGATGCCAGCGCCCGCGCCAGGCTGCTGGCCAATGTCGAAACCGATGACGCAACGCGCGCGGCAATGGACAAGGCGCTCCAGCAGGACCACGAATTGCGCGGCCTGATGCGCGCGCTGAATGCCGAATATATCGCGCCGGTTCCGGGCGGGGACCTGCTGCGCAGCCCCGAGATCGTGCCGACGGGGCGCAACATCCATGCGTTCGATCCGTTCCGCATGCCCACAGCCTTTGCACTGCGCGAGGGCCGGGTACAGGCGCAGAAATTGCTGGACGCCCACCCGACGCTGCCGCGCTCGATCGCGATGGTGCTGTGGGGGTCGGACAACATCAAATCCGATGGCGGGCCGATTGCACAGGCGCTGGCCCTGATCGGGGCAACCCCCCGGTTTGATGCCTATGGCCGCCTGTCGGGCGCGGACCTGATCCCGCTGGCCGAACTCGGTCGCCCGCGTATCGATGTGGTGATGACGCTTTCGGGCATCTTCCGCGACCTGCTGCCCTTGCAGACCCGTCTGCTGGCCGAGGCCGCGCTGAAGGCGGCGCTGGCGGACGAACCAGAGGCGCAGAACTTCATCCGCGCCCATGCGCTGGCCACCGCCCGCGAACTGGGCGTGGACATGGAAACCGCCGCGCTGCGCGTGTATTCCAATGCCGAAGGCGCCTATGGGTCGAATGTGAACGCGCTGGTGGACAGCTCTACCTTCGGGGACGAGGACGAACTGGCCGATGCCTACCAGACCCGCAAGGGCTTCGCCTACGGTGTGAACGGCAAGCCCACGGCGCAGCCCGATCTGCTGAAGGCGACGCTGGGCCGGGTGGACCTGGCCTATCAGAACCTCGAATCGGTCGAACTGGGCGTGACCACGGTGGACCATTATTTCGACACGTTGGGGGGCATCGCGCGTGCTGTGAAACGCGCGCATGGCGGCAAGGACACCCCTGTCTATATCGGCGACCAGACGCGCGGCGCGGGCAAGGTGCGCACGCTGAAAGACCAGATCGCACTGGAAACCCGGTCGCGCGCGCTGAACCCGAAATTCTACGAGGCGCTGCTGGTCCACAAGGCCGAAGGCGTGCGCCAGCTTGAAGCGCAGGTCACCAATACGCTGGGCTGGTCGGCCACGACCGGCACTGTTGAACCCTGGGTCTATCAGCGCCTGTCCGAAAAATTCGTCCTCGACGAGGTCATGCGCCGCCGTCTGGCCGAGATGAACCCGCAGGCCAGTGCGCGCATGGCCGGGCGGCTGATCGAGGCGTCCGAGCGCAATTACTGGCAGCCCGATGCCGCGACACTGGCGGCGCTGCACGACGCCGCCGACGAGATCGAAGACCGCGTGGAAGGGATTGCCGCCGAATGAGCCTCCGCACCACAAAATCGCACATCCCGAACTGCGGGGGCCAGCCCACGCACACCCGGGATATTTGGACCAAGATGAAGGGAAAACAGTCATGAGCCCCAGAGATGATATTCCAGACCTGAAAGGCCGGGACGGCGAGGGCTCGGTGCAGGTGCATCTGGACCCGGAGACCAAGATTGAAGGCGCGACTGTGTTTTCGGTCTATGGCAAGGGCGGGATCGGAAAATCGACCACCAGCTCCAACCTGTCGGCGGCCTTTGCGGCCATGGGCAAGCGCGTGTTGCAGATCGGCTGCGACCCCAAGCATGACAGCACCTTCACGCTGACCGGCCGCTTGCAACCCACGGTGATCGACATTCTGAAGGATGTTGATTTCCACGCCGAGGAACTGCGCCCGGAAGATTATGTCACCGAAGGCTGGGGCGGCGTGATGTGCGTGG
Organism: Paracoccaceae bacterium; assembly: GCA_007131465.1. Taxonomy (GTDB): domain Bacteria; phylum Pseudomonadota; class Alphaproteobacteria; order Rhodobacterales; family Rhodobacteraceae; genus Roseinatronobacter. The sequence goes on along the minus strand of SLQN01000328.1, from coordinate 1,953 downwards.
AAGCAGGCGGGCCGCCTGCAGGCACGGGCTGCGGTGGCTATGTCGTAGGCCAGACGGTCAAGCTGCTGAAACAGCATCACCTTCTGGATGACACCGATATCGTGATTTTCGATGTTCTGGGTGATGTGGTCTGTGGCGGTTTCGCGGCCCCCTTGCAGCATGCCGACAAGGCCGTGATTGTCACCGCGAATGATTTTGACAGCATCTATGCGATGAACCGCATCATCGCCGCCGTTCAGGCGAAGTCGGCCAATTACAAGGTCCGGCTGGCAGGCTGCATCGCCAACCGGTCGAAAGACACCGATGAAGTGGACCGCTTCTGCGACCGCGTGGGCTTCAAGCGCATTGGTCATATGCCCGATATCGACGCCATCCGCCGCTCGCGCCTGAAGAAAAAGACGCTGTTCGAGATGGATGCGGATGAAAACGTGCTGGCCTGTCGGGCGATCTACATGAAACTGGCCGAGACGCTTTATACCGGAAAAGAGACCATGGACCCGACGTCACTGCCCGATCGTGACATCTTCGAGTTCCTTGGATTTGACTGATGCGCGACCTGACGCCCTCTGCCAGCTATGACAGCACCCGCGCGCGGGTGGCGGATTATTTCGACGGGACAGCCACCCGCGTCTGGGAACGGCTGACCTCGGACGCGCCGGTCTCGCGCATCCGCCAGACGGTGCGCGAGGGCCGCGACAGCATGCGCGCGATGATGCTGGCACAACTGCCTGCGGATCTGCGCGGCGCACGGGTTCTCGATGCCGGTTGCGGCACGGGCGCTGCCAGCGCGGAACTGGCGGCACGCGGGGCGGATGTGACCGCAATCGACATCTCGCCCCGGCTGGTCGAGATCGCGCAAGCGCGCCTGCCCGAGGGCCTGCCCGGCGGCGTGACATTTCGGGCGGGCGACATGCTGGCCGCCGATCTGGGCCATTTCGACCATGTCATCGCGATGGACAGCCTGATCTACTACACCCGCCCCGACCTTGAAGCCGCGCTTGACGGCCTCAGCGCGCGGGCAGGCCAGATCGTGTTCACGCTGGCCCCGCGCACGACCCTTCTGATGGCAATGTGGCATGCGGGCCGGATGTTCCCGCGCGCCGACCGCTCGCCCACCATGATCCCGCATGACCACCGCCACATCAACGTGGCCGGGCTGTCGCGCGTGGGCCGGGTGTCGCGGGGTTTCTATATCTCTGAATGCCTGCAGGTGCGGTCATGATCATTCCCAAGGCCATGTTCAGCAAGATCGGCCTGAACTGGCTGCCTTTCGCGGATGCGGCCTCGGAAGGTCTGCCACTCAGCCAGATTTTGCGGCTGAGCCTGTTTCAGGTTTCGGTCGGGATGGCGACCGTGCTGCTTCTGGGCACGCTCAACCGCGTGATGATCGTGGAATTGTCGCTGGCCGCGTCGCTGGTTGCCATCATGATCGCGCTGCCGGTGCTGATCGCGCCGTTTCGCGCGCTTCTGGGCTTCAAGTCCGACAACCACCGCTCGGCCATCGGCTGGAAGCGCATTCCCTATCTGTGGTTTGGCTCGCTCTGGCAGTTCGGGGGCTTGGCAATCATGCCTTTCGCACTGCTGGTCCTGACCGGCGATGTTGTGCATGACGTGCCCTTCGCGGGCGAGGTGATCGCCGCGCTGGCCTTCCTGATGACTGGCTTTGGCATGCACATGACCCAGACTGCGGGCGTTGCACTGGCCGCGGACCGCGCCGATGATGCGACCCGCCCGCGCGTTGTGGCGCTTCTCTATGTCACTTTCCTTGTCGGCATGGCGATTTCGGCGCTGATCGTGGGCTACCTGCTGCGCGATTTCAGTGATCTGCGGCTGATTCAGGTGGTGCAGGGATGCGCGGTGTTCACGCTCGCGCTGAATGTCATCGCGCTGTGGAAGCAGGAAAAGATCAAGCCCATGACCCGCGACGAACGCGCGGCCCCCAAGCCCGCCTTC
>SLQN01000340.1 GCA_007131465.1 Paracoccaceae bacterium | reverse complement strand
GGGCAGGCAGGTCCGGCAGCAGCCCCACGCGTTCGCCCGCTTTCAACAACAGCACCGAAAGCGCCAGCGCCAGAAGACGCGCGCGGTCGGATTTCGGCGCGCGCGTCTTGTGCCCGGAAAACTGCATCGCCTGCGACCGGTCCACCCAAAGCGTCACGGCCTGCGCCGCCTGCCATTCGGTCTCGCGGATGAAATGCACATCCGCGCGGCCCGAGCGCCGCCAGTCGATCCGCGCGCCAGCGTCCGATGTGGTGGCCTGACGGTATTGCCAGAATTCATCGCCCGTCCCGGTGCGCCTGCGCCCATGTGCGCCCGGCAGGACCGACGCCGCCAGATGCTCGGCCTGCGCCAAGAGCGCGGGCAGAGGGGCGGCGAGTGCCTCGGCACTGGTGCGAAGTCCGGCGGGTCGCGTCACGCTGCCACGTCCAGATCAGTTGCCGTCGCGGCAACACGGTCGATGATCGCGCCTAGGCTTTCGCCGCGCGCGCGGGCCGCAAAACTCAGCGCCATGCGATGCGACAGGACCGGGCGCGCCATCGCGGCCACATCCTCGACCGAAGGCACAAGCCGACCGTCCAGCAGGGCGCGCGCGCGCACCGTCAGCATCAGCGCCTGCGCCGCGCGTGGCCCTGGTCCCCAGCTTACGGCATCCTTGACGGCGGCATGGGCCTCGGGTTCCTCGGGGCGGCAGCCGCGCACCAGATCGAGGATCGCCTCGACCACCTTTTCCCCCACCGGCATCCGGCGCAGCAGCCGTTGCGCGGCCAGCAATTCGGCGGCGGTGAAGACCGCATGTGCCGTGTCTTCGCTTTCGCCCGTGGTTGCCAGCAGGATGTCGCGCTCGGTCGCGCGGTCGGGATAGATGACATCAATCTGGACCAGAAAGCGGTCAAGCTGCGCTTCGGGCAGCGGATAGGTCCCTTCCTGTTCGATGGGGTTCTGGGTGGCGAGGACATGAAATGGCTGGTCCAGCGCATGATGCGCGCCCGCAACCGTGACTTCGCCTTCCTGCATCGCCTGCAACAGCGCTGCCTGCGTGCGCGGGCTGGCGCGGTTGATCTCATCCGCCATCAGCAACTGGCAGAAGATCGGCCCTGCGATGAAGCGAAACGCGCGCTTGCCGTCCTCGCCCACATCCAGCACTTCGGAGCCCAGAATATCGGCGGGCATCAGGTCCGGCGTGAACTGGATGCGGTTGCCATTCAGCCCCATGACCGTGGACAGCGTATCCACCAGCCGCGTCTTGCCCAAGCCCGGCAGCCCGATCAGCAGCCCGTGGCCCCGGCACAGCATCGCCGTCAACGTCAGATCGACGACAGTTTTCTGCCCGATGAAGCGGCGATTGATACTGTCGCGCGCCTGTGCCAGTTTCGTGCCCAGCGCTTCGATCTCGGCGATCAGGTCGTTCTCAATGCTCATCCGCGTTCCTTCATGGGGGTGACATCTGCCGCAAAAAACTTACGTCCCAGTTTCGAACATATCGCATTGGCAGCCAATGGCAAAATCGACGAAAGAACAAAATACCGTGACACTGTCGGCCAACATGCTGGCGGAGGCGGCGCGCTCTGCGGCTGCGGGCAAGGGATTGCCGCCCGTGCATCTGTGGAATCCGCCCTATTGCGGCGAGATGGATATGCGCATCGCGCGTGACGGGACATGGTTTCATGAGGGCACGCCGATCGGACGGCCCGCGCTTGTGCGCCTGTTCTCGACCATTCTGAAGCTGGAAGGCGGGAAGTATTATCTTGTCACCCCGGTCGAGAAACTTGGCATCCGCGTGGATGACGCGCCCTTTGTCGCGGTGGATTTCCGCCGCACGGGAGAGGGTCCGGCGCAGGATCTGCGTTTCGTGACCAATGTGGGGGACGAAGTGACAGCCAGTGCGGACCACCCCCTGCGCGTGCGCCGCGACCCCGAGACGGGCGAGCCTGCGCCCTAGGTCATGGTCCGCGCCGGACTGGAGGCGCTAATCGACCGCAAGAGCTTTTACCGGCTGGTCGATCTGGGCGTGCATGAGCCTCATGACGGCGAAAGCTGGTTTGGCCTCTGGTCGGGCGGACGTTTCTTTCCTGTCATCCGGTCTGGTGAGCTTGGCTGACGCGGCAGGCCGCGATGGCAGCGGACAAAGACGCGGCACAAGGGTGGGTGCGCGAAACATGACCCGCAAAGACGAAATATGTTGTCGGCCCATGCCTGCGACCCTAATTTCCGGAATGCAGGCAGGAAAGGGGTCGGTGCGGAAGATTTACCCCTCGTTCCCTCCTGTCGGCCGACCCATTCCTGTCTGCGCCCTTGCAAGAAGTGCGGATTTTGCGCATAACCGCACGAGAGGTTCAGGAGGTCCGCCATGCGCGCACGCATCTATCGTCCCGCCCGCAATGCCATGCAGTCGGGCACTGCGAAGACCCGCGACTGGGTGCTGGAATTCTCGCCTGCGCAGGCCCGCCGGATCGATCCGCTGATGGGATGGACAAGCTCGGGCGATATGGACAGTCAGGTGCGGCTGCGGTTCGAAGATCAGGCCGCTGCCGAAGCCTATGCCCGCGCGCATGGGATCGACTATATCCTGATCAGCCCGAAAACCCGTCGTCCGAACCTGCGACCCGGTGGATATGGTGACAATTTCGCCACCAATCGCCGGCAGGTCTGGACGCATTAACCCGCCTGCATTCCCGCCCGGCAATGTGCTGGAGCATCGAGGTGAGGGCGAGCAATTTTCCGTGTTCCTGCATCAATCCGGATGGACAGGGGAAGCTACATTTCATAAGCAGGCTGATCCATAGTTGATCGTGCATTGGCATGCGCCACATATCTCTGTTTCTGGCCATCGTGCTGACCTTGACCGGGCTGTCACAGGGCCACGCGCGCCCGGCAATGGTCTTTCCTGAAAACGAAACCCGGCCCTTGGCCAAGACGACGCTTTGGGCAGAATATGCCGGGCGCAATGACCCACGCCCGGATGCAGAGCCTGTGTTCGTCACGGATGCCACAGATTGCCGGATGGTCGATGCACGGCTTGCGGCATGTGCCGGGCTGCTATCTGGAATCGCAAATCCCGCGCAGGACCCGCACCCCGCCGGCGCCAGCAATCATGCGCGCGCGCCCCCGCCTGTCGCTTGAGCGAAGGGACATGGCCTGTATCGCAGGCGTAGCAGAAATTGTTTACTCGGGAGGTCGCGGATGGATAGTCTGCGTTTATGGCTGGTGGTTGCTTTCTTCACCGGGACCGCAATCTATACCCTCGCAGTGATGATACTACAGCCGGTCTGATACGCTGCCTGACAAGCGCGGCAAGCGGGGTGGGGCCTGTTCGTCGCGCTTGGCGGTCAGTCCCTGTGCACAAAGGCCCTGGGGGGTGTATCGGCGGCAAAGGCATCCTTCAGATGCCGGGCCACGTCGAAGGCCCTTCGGATCGCGACATCCATGTCCAGATAGGCATAGCTGCCCAGTCGCCCGGCAAATGTAACCCCCGGTGTCTGCTCTGCGCGAGCGACATAGCGCTCCAGCAGCACTTTGTCGTCCAGCAGGCGCACCGGATAATAGGGAATGTCATCTGGCCCCGCCTGCGCGCTGTATTCACGATAGATGACCGAGCGGCGGAATTGCGCGGCCTCCCATGGGGCGAAATACATATGTTCGGTTATCCGCGTACAGGGCACGTCCGCGTCGCAGTAATTCATGACCGCCGTGCCCTGATAGGGGGCCTCTGCAACCTCTCGCTCGAAGCGCAGGGTCCGGTAGCTCAGCCGCCCCAGCGCATGGTTGAAATACCTGTCCAGCGGCCCGGTATAAACCACATGATCGAACCCCGTCCGCGTCACCTGCTCGAAGCTTGTTGACAGTTGCAGCGTGATTTTCGGGTGCGCGAGGATCGAGGCGACAGCGGCGGTATAGCCATCGCGCGGGATGCCCTGATAGCGGTGGAAGAAGTAGTTGTCATCATAAGTGAAGCGCAGGGGCAGTCGCTTGAGGATCGACGCGGGCAACCGGTCCGGCGACACCCCCCATTGCTTGAGCGTATAGCCATGGAAAAACGCCTCATAGATGTCGCGGCCCACAAAGCGCAGCCCCTGCGCCTCGAAGGATTGCGGGTCCTCCGTGCCCCCTTCGGACAGGCTTTCGATAAAGGCGCGCGCCTCGCGCGGGGACATGGCCTTGCCGAAAAACTGGTTGATGGTGTGCAGGTTGATCGGCATGGCATAGACCTTGCCTCCGACCCGAGCCTTGACCTGATGGCGATACGGCATCATGTCGCAATGGCGGTTGATGAACTGCCATACTTTTTCGTCATCAGTGTGAAAGATATGCGGCCCATAGACATGCAGCATCACACCGGTCTCGCTGTCGCGCGCGGTGTGGCAGTTGCCCGCGACATGGTCGCGTTCATCGATCACGACCACATCATGACCCGCCCCGGCCAGCAACCGGGCGATCACCGCGCCGGTAAATCCTGCGCCCACGACAAGCACGCTCATGCGATCACGCATCAAGGTTTTCCTTACTCAGACACACAGCAAGACTGCCATCTGGCTCGTGGTCCGGGTCTGCCTTGATAGGACGTCGGGGTTAATTTGGTCTAAACGCGCATCGCAAAGCCTGACGGCATCGCTTCAGCCGTTGCCGCGCAAGGCTTCGGGATGTTCCGCCAGAAACTGCTTGAGCGCATCATAAAGGCCGCGCGCCTTTTGCAGGTCATCGGCGTGCAGCGCCTCGGCGATATCGTCGCAGATCATCTGCTGCACTTTTTGTGCGCCATTATGCAGATGCATCATGTATTCGCCCAGTTCCGCAGCGGCGACAGGGTCGATATGCTCATGCTCCGATATCGCATCAATCTGCGCGCGTGTCAGGCATGTCATATCCAGTATGTCGTTTTCATTAATCATGATGGTCTCTCCTCCCTTGTCCCTCAGGCAGTTTAACACGAATTTCGCGCCGATTCTTTGCGTCTGATCAAATGCGCGGCCGTGCTCGCGATAAGGGACATTGACCCGTTGGCATTGCAGCCGCTCCATGCCACTGAAGACAAGGTCTTGACGGGGAAGCGTAGGACATGGCCCGTGACACAGGTGAGATGGCCGGGCTGATGCCTGACCGGGTGCACGCCGCCCTTTGGATGCTGGGCGCGATTGCGTCTTTCACGCTCATGGCTGTTGCCGGGCGGGCCATTCAGGCGGAACTGTCGTCCTTTGAACTGATGTTCTGGCGTTCGCTGATCGGGTTTTTCATCATCGTGGGCGTACTGGCGGCCCATCTGCGCAGCCTTGCACGCATCCGGGCCGAAATCCGCCCGACACGCCCGCGCCTGCACCTGCTGCGAAATGTCTTCCATTTCGCGGGCCAGAACCTGTGGTTCTACGGGATCATGATCATCCCGCTGGCGCAGCTTGTGGCACTTGAGTTTACCATGCCGATCTGGGTGGCGCTGCTGGCCCCGCTGATCTTGCAGGAACGCTTTACCGTGATGCGGGTAGTGGTCGCCGTGCTGGGCTTCGGGGGCATTCTGCTCATAGCGCAACCCGGCGCGCAGACCCTGACATCCGGTCATGTCGCCGGGATCCTCTGCGCGGTCGGTTTCGCGATGAATGTGATTCTCACAAAGCGCTTGCTGAGAGACGATTCGGCACTTTGTGTGCTGTTCTGGATGACGGCGCTGCACACGCTGTTCGGGTTGGTCCTTGCGCAACTGGGCGGGTTCACATGGCCGTCAGTGGCGCTCTGGGCATGGTTGATCGTGATCGGACTGACGGGGCTAAGCGCGCATTATGCCCTGTCCTCGGCGCTTCTGCTTGCCCCGGCATCCATTGTCGCGCCGATGGAATTTCTGCGGCTGCCAGTGATCGCGCTGGTCGGGGTCTGGCTCTATTCCGAACCGTTGGAGATGCTTGTCTTCATCGGGGCGGCGATCATCCTGTTGGCGAACTGGATCAACCTGAGGGCCAGCCGCGCGCAGGCCTGAGGGGTTTGCGGGGCGCGGGAAACTGCGGGCGATCCCGCGTTGCCAGGGGCCAGGAAAATGCTGTCATCTGTACGCAAAGATTACAAAAACGGTTCACACACGGGGTGTATTATGCTTTTAGTCACTGACATGTCGCTCGACATGACAAAAAAACACCATGGGAGGAATTACATGGATCGTCGTTCTTTTTTGAGAACCTCCGCACTGGGGGGCACTGCTGCTGCAGCCTCGACGCTGGCGGCCCCGGCCATTGCTCAAGGCACTATCACCTGGCGGATGGTCACCACCTGGCCGCGCAATTTCCCCGGTCTGGGCACAGGCGCGCAGCGCGTGGCCGACCGCATCAACGTGGCGTCTGATGGTGCGCTGACGATACAGGTTTTCGCGGCGGGCGAAATGGTCCCGGCACTGCAGTCTCTGGATGCCGTGATCGACGGCTCGGCGGAAATGAGCCACGGCGCGGCCTATTACTGGCTGAACAAGTCGCAGGGTCTTGGCTTCTTCACCGGGGTTCCCTTCGGCATGACCTCGCGCGAGCTGGCAGCCTGGGTGCGGATTCTGGGTGGTCAGGAACTGTGGGATGATATCTACGACGATTTCGGCCTGCAGGGCTTTCTGTCAGGTGATACCGGCACGCAGGCGGGCGGCTGGTTCCAGAATGAACTGGGCGGTATTGACGACATCCAGGGCATGCGTTTCCGCACGCCGGGTCTGGGCGGTCAGGTCTGGCAGAAGATGGGCGCGTCCGTGACCAACCTTGCCGGGGGCGAGATCTTCGCAGCCCTGCAGTCGGGCGCGCTGGATGCGGCCGAATTCGTGGGGCCGTTCAATGACCGCGCGCTGGGCTTCCATCAGGTGCGCAGCCATTATTACACCTCGTCCTTCATCGAGCCGGGTCTGGCGACCGAAGTCGTGGTGGACAAGGCCAAGTATCAGGCACTGCCCGACAACCTGCAAGCCATCGTCCGCGACGCCTGTCAGGCGGAATACGATCAGGTTCCGTCCGATTTCTACGCCAATGACCCGATTGCACTTGCAGACATGGTCGAAAACCACGGCGTCATCGTCCACAAGGACTGGCCCGAAAGCATTCTGGAAGCCGGTGCTGCGGCGTCACGCGAGTTGCTGATCGAGATCCTTGACAGTGCGGATGCCAAGACCAAGGCGACGGCAGAGAGCTTCGTCAAGAACCTGAACCTGCTGCGCACACGCACCGAGAACACGGACCTGACCTTTGCACTGGCCCGCGAAAAGTATTTCGACATCTCGGATCTCGGCTAAGGCATCGTCCGGGCCGGGTGATCCCGACCCGACTGATGCAAAACATGGCCCCGGACAGAATCCGGGGCCTCTTTCTAACCTGACGGCCCCTGCGATCCGGAGAAACACATGGCGGCGCTTTCATATCTGATGCGTGCGATCAACTTGCTGAACCGGCTGATCGGCAATATCTTCATGTGGCTGGCCGTGGCAATTGTGCTGGTCTGCTTCTGGGTGGTGGTTGAACGCTACATGTTCAGCACCACGCGTCTGTGGATGCAGGACCTGTATCCCTGGATGAACGGGGTGATGTTCACGGCCGTTGCGGGCTATGCGCTGTATCGTAATGACCATGTGCGGGTGGATATCTTCTATCGCCCGGCCTCCACGCTGCGCAAGGCGTGGCTGGACCTTCTGGGCGTGTGCATTTTCCTGATGCCCTTTGCCTATGTTGTCTGGAGTTACTGCTACACTTTCGTGCAACGTTCGATCGGGCTGATGGAGGCGTCTTCCAATCCCGGGGGGATGCCGGGCCTGTGGCTGCTGAAAAGCTTTATCCTGGTCTTCGCCGTGGTGATTGCATTGCAGGGGGTGGCGATGGCGATCCGGTCCATCCTGATCATCGCCGGGCGCGAGGATCTGGTTCCGGACGATTTCAGATACCAATACGAGACGGAGCAAGCCTGACATGGATCCTGTGCTGTTGGGCGAGATCCTCGCCGGGCTGATGTTCTTTGCCGTAATCGGGTTTTTGCTGATCGGCTTCCCGGTCGCCTTCACGCTGGCCGGAACATCGATCCTGTTCGCTTATATGGGCCTCTATTTCGGCGTGTTCGACATGTCGAACCTGCGCGCACTTGCCGGGCGCTATACGGGCTACATGATCAATGAAGTGCTGGTGGCCGTGCCGCTGTTCATCTTCATGGGGGTGATGCTGGAGCGCAGCAATATCGCCGAGCAGTTGCTGACCACGATGGGCCGCCTGTTTGGCAACATGCGGGGTGGTCTAGGCATCTCGGTCATCCTTGTGGGGGCGCTGCTGGCGGCGTCGACCGGGGTTGTGGGTGCGACCGTGGTGACGATGGGGCTGATCTCCTTGCCCGCAATGATGCGCGCGGGCTATGACCCGAAGCTTGCCTGCGGGTCGATCTGTGCCAGCGGGACGCTGGGCCAGATCATTCCGCCCTCGACCGTGCTGATCTTCATGGGAGACATGATTGCCGGCATCAACAGTCAGGTCCAGATGAGTCTCGGCAATTT
>SLQN01000389.1 GCA_007131465.1 Paracoccaceae bacterium | reverse complement strand
TGACGGAAGGCCCTGATGCTGAACCCTTGCGATGCCGCCTTTCTGGAAACGCTGGCGGGGCAACTGCCGCCTGATACGCTGCGCGAGGCTGCGCCGCGCTATCTGGACGAGCCGCGCGGGCGCTGGCAGGGGCAGGCCGGAGCGGTGGCGCTGCCCCGGACAGTCGAGGAGGTGGCCCTGATCCTGCGCGCGTGCACGGCTGCGCGCGTGCCGGTCGTGCCCTATGGGGGCGGGACGGGACTGGTGGGCGGGCAGGTCGCCCCGGACGGGGTCTGCCCGCTCATCCTGTCGCTGGAGCGGATGGCGGCGATCCGCGCGCTTTACCCGTCCGAGAATGTGCTTATCGCCGAGGCCGGGGTGATCCTGGCCGATGTGCAGCGCGCCGCAGATGATGCGGGGCGGCTGTTTGCGCTGTCGCTGGCCTCTGAAGGGTCGGCACGGATCGGGGGCTTGCTGGCCTGCAACGCGGGTGGCGTCAATGTGCTACGCTATGGCAACGCGCGCGATCAGGTGCTGGGGCTGGAGGCGGTCCTGCCCGATGGCCGGATCTGGCACGGGCTGAAGCGGTTGCGCAAGGACAATACCGGGTATGATCTGCGCCATCTTCTGATCGGGTCGGAAGGGACATTGGGTGTGATCACTGCGGCCAGCCTGCGGTTGTCCCCCCGTCCGGCAGAGCAGGGAACCGCGCTGATGGTCGTGCCGGACCCGGCGGCCGCGCTGCGCCTGCTGGCACTGGCGCAAGCGCAACTGGCTGACGGAATATCGGCGTTTGAACTGATCAGCGGCATCGGGCTGGACTTTCTGACGCAGACCATGCCGCAGGTTCGCCAGCCGTTTGCGGCAGCGCCCGAGTGGATGGTGCTGATCGATCTGGGCTTGCCCGCCGGGTTAAAGGCCGAGGCGGCGCTGGAGGCACTTTTCATTGAAGCCTTCGCGCGGGATCTGGCGCTGGACGGCGTGATTGCGGCCAGCCTGTCACAGCGCGCTGAATTCTGGGCCGTGCGCGAATCGATCCCCGAAGCGAATCGCCATATCGGCGCGATTTCCAGTCACGACATTTCGCTGCCGTTGTCGGAAATCTCCGGTTTCATCGCGAAGGCGGGTCCGGAGTTGGCGCGGATCAACAGCTACCGGATCAACTGCTTTGGCCATCTGGGCGATGGCAACCTGCATTACAATGTCTTCCCGATGCCGGGCCGCAGCCGGGCCGACCATGCCGCAGAGCGTGACGCGATCAAGACCTGCGTGCACGACATGGTGCACGCCCTGGGCGGATCGGTCAGTGCCGAGCATGGCATCGGGCGGCTGAAGATACGCGATCTGTCGACCTATGGCGACCCGACAAAGCTGGCCGCGATGCGTGCGATCAAGGACGCGCTTGACCCTTTGGGCATAATGAACCCCGGTGCTGTGCTAGCTGAGACTGAAATGCAGCGCAAATAGGACCGCTGCTCCCCCGAATATGGTCAGCGTGGTGTTGCGGGTCCACAGGCTGATGGCGATTGTCGCCGCTGCCGCGCCCATGCGTGTGGCATCCAGCGTGCCACCAGTCGCCTGAGGGAAGAGGATCAGCGGGGTGATCATTCCGGGCATCACGGCGACCGCCGTGTAGCGCAGGTGGCGCAACACCCATTCGGGTAACTCGCGGTTGCCGATGATGCCAAGAAAGGACAGCCGCAGCAGGTAAGACCCCAGTCCGAGCCCTGCGATGACAAGCCAGATCTGCGTCGTGGTAAAGGTGATCATGCGGCGCGCGCCCGGATGCGCCGCTCGACCTCCGCCCCGGCCATCATCGCGAGCACCGCGGCGATCAGAAGGCCCAGATTGAAGGGCAGGAACGCAAAGACCAGAACCCCGAGGATCGAGACCAGCGCGGCCACGATATGGGCCGGTGTGCGCAATGCCGGCACGATCAGGGCCAGAAACGTGATCGGCACGGCAAAATCGATGGGCAACCCGGCGGGCACGGCCGTGCCAAGGACTGCGCCGCCCCATGTCGCCAGATACCAGACCGGACAAATGACCACCGCGACCCCGAAATAATAGGACCGTTTCTGTGCCGAAGTCATTGCCGGGTTCTGTTCGTATTGCAAGACAGAGGCCGCATAGGTCTGATCAAGTATGAAATATGATACGAGCCCGCGCCGCCACCACGATATCTTGCCCAGATGCGGCACCAATGCGGCCGAATACATCGCCATGCGCAGGTTCACGGCAAGTGACGCCGCAATGACGATCAGCACGGGCGCATTGTCGAGCATCATCTGGACAGCCACGAATTGCGCGGCCCCGGCGATGACCAGCACCGAAAACCCCATGACCTGCGCCAGATCGAGCCCGGCCTCGGTGGCAACAACACCGAAGACAGCCCCGAAGGGCACGATCACCAGAATGAAGGGTGTGCCATCGCGAAACCCTTGCCAGAAATCGCGGGTCAGAGACAGTGGCATGGCGTCACCTCTTCAAGTTGCCACATCCGGCATCGCCGCATGTGGCGTGCGGCAGGTCTGAGGCCAATGCAGCAGGATATTTCACAGATGAAAGATTTAGCCTGCGTCCCTGCGGACTGCAAGCCGGTCAGGAAAAGACGCCCGTGACCCGGCCCAACAGCATGAAGGCCCGTGCCGAGCGGGTATCGGCAAGCGCCGAGATCTGGCTGTCATCGGCGCGCGCGGCAAAGTTGGCAAAGACGCGGTCGAATTCGCGCAGGAACAGATGAACACTGGCGCGGAACTCCGGGTCCGACCGCATCCTTCCGGATGTGATGGCAAGGCAGGACCGGTCGCGGATACCGCCCAGGGGCGCGATGGCCTGCCCGCGCTGACCTTCGGCAAAGGCGGCCCAGAATTCGGGACGGGCGCGATCTGGGCGCAGGTCATCCATGTAGATGCCTTCCTGCGCAAGCCGTGTCAGCACGTCCTGTGCGGCGCGGATCAGGGGGGCAAGCCGGGGGTCGGCGAGCGCCAGCCGCAAGGCATCGAATCCCGGCTGATCCTGTTCGTTCTCGGGGAAATTCAGCGCGCGGATCAGATCGGTCGGGGAGATTTCGGACCTTGTGATCTCTGATCCCGCCGCAGCAAGAAAATCTGCCTGACTTTCATCCTCCGGGGGGTCAGCGCTGTCCGGGCTGGTCTTCTGCACGCGGCCACGTTGAGAAAAGAACATCGTCAGCCGCGTCTCGGTCTGCTGCTGGCGGGATTTCAGGCTGTCCAGATCGCTTTGCGCGGCGGGCGAAAGGGGCGCAGCGGCGCTTTCCTGTTGCAGCACCGCGCGGCGCAATTCATCGACCATGCCTTGCAGGTTACGCGTTTCCTCACGCAGCGACCATGTCGCCGCCGTGATCAAAAGACCCATCGAAATGAGAATGGCGGGCAGGAAGATCGCCACGGCAAGGGCTGCGAGTGTGGTCCGGTCCATGGCGGAGAAATCCGCAACCAGCACAAAGCATAACGCAGCGAGCCCCCATGCGCCCAGTGCAATCGCGCGGGCAGTCCGTGGGTGGGGAACGCGTGGCGTATCCTTTTTGCGCGCCGCTTGCGTCTGGCCGGATCGGGAAGCTCGCATGCTATTTGTATTGGATTGCAATGATCTCGTAGCTGCGCAATCCACCGGGGCTGCGCACATCGACACTGTCACCTTCATCCTTGCCGATCAAAGCGCGGGCCAGCGGGGATTTCAGGTTCAAAAGCCCCTTCTCCAGATCGGCCTCGGGCTCGCCCACGATCTGAAAGACGCGCTCTTCCTCGGTATCTTCGTCAACAATCGTGACAGTCGCCCCGAACTTGATGGTTCCCGACAGCTTTACCGGGTCGATGACCTCGGCGCGTGACAGGATCGATTCCAGTTCCTTGATCCGTCCTTCTATGAAGCTCTGCTTTTCACGCGCCGCGTGGTATTCGGCGTTTTCCGACAGATCCCCATGCTCGCGCGCCTCGGCGATTGCGCGGATCACCGCCGGGCGCTCTTCGGACTTGAGCTTGCGCAACTCGGCATCCAGCATCTGCTGACCGGCGCGGGTCAGGGGCAGTTTTTCCATGGCGGTCCCCTCATACGATAAAAAAGACCGCCCGCGGCAGGGCCGGGGCTGTCGATCACTTCTTGGTATCAGACCGCACCCGGCCCTAGAATGCAAGCCCTATGCGCGCCCGGCCAAGACAGACGGACATTGCGTATCAGTGTCGCATGGGCAGGGGTTCGCATTGACCGGGGTAACAGCTCTGGGCTAGGGATGCGGGACCTTCAGATACAACCCTGCCAGCAAGACGCAAGAACAGGAGCCGTCATGTCCGGAATTGACCGCGAAGCCATGGAATATGATGTCGTGATCGTGGGTGCTGGGCCTGCGGGCCTGTCTGCCGCGATCCGGCTGAAACAACTGGACACGAACCTGTCGGTTGTGGTGCTGGAGAAAGGATCGGAAGTGGGCGCGCATATCCTGTCGGGCGCAGTGCTGGACCCGTGCGGGCTGGATGCGCTGATCCCCGACTGGAAGGACCGCGGCGCACCGGTCACTGTGCCGGTGCGGCGCGACAATTTCTACATGCTCGGGCCTGCGGGCCAGTTGCGCATCCCCAACTGGCCGATGCCGCCCCTGATGAAAAATCACGGCAATTACATCGTATCCATGGCGAATGTCTGCCGCTGGATGGCCGAACAGGCCGAGGCCCTGGGCGTCGAGATCTTTCCCGGCATGGCCTGTTCGGAACTAGTTTATGACGGCGAACGGGTGAAGGGCGTTGTCGCGGGCGAATTTGGCAAGAATGCCGATGGCACGCCGGGCGATGCCTATGAACCCGGGATGGAACTGCATGGCAAATATGTCTTCCTGTCAGAGGGCGTACGCGGGTCGCTGTCCAAGGAAGTGATGGCGAAATATGACCTGTCGAAGGGCAAGGAGCCGCAGAAATTCGGCCTTGGGATGAAAGAAATCTGGGAAATCGACCCGGAAAAGCACAGCGAAGGCACGGTCACCCATACGATGGGCTGGCCGTTGGGGCGCAATGCCGGCGGCGGCAGCTTCATCTACCATATCGGGAACAATCAGGTCTATGTGGGCTTCGTGGTGCATCTGAATTACGAAAACCCTTATCTGTCGCCCTATCAGGAATTCCAGCGCTTCAAGCATCACCCGATGGTGGCCGAGTTGCTGAAAGGCGGCAAGCGCGTCGCGTACGGCGCGCGGGCGATTTCCGAAGGCGGGTATCAGTCGATCCCTAAGGTTACATTTCCGGGCGGTGTCCTGTTGGGCTGTTCCGCAGGGCTGGTGAATGTGCCGCGCATCAAGGGCAATCACAACGCCATGTTGTCAGGCAAGGCAGCGGCAGAGGCCGCGTTCGATGCAGTCAGGGCCGGGCGTGAAGGAGACGAATTGACCGGTTATGAACACGAACTGCGCAATGGCTCGGTCGGGCGCGACCTGAAAAAAGTGCGCAATGTCAAGCCGATGTGGTCGAAATGGGGGCTCGCGCCCTCGCTGGGCCTTGGCGGCTTGGATATGTGGACCAATACTGCCGGGTTTTCGCTGTTTGGCACAATGGGCCATGGCAAGACCGATGCCGCCGCGACAGGCTTGGCGAAGAACCACAAACCCATCGACTACCCCAAGCCCGATGGCGTGCTGTCCTTCGACCGGCTGACGAATGTGGCCTATTCCTTCACCAACCATGAAGAAAGCCAGCCTGCGCATCTGACACTGAAAGACCCGTCCGTGCCGATCAGTGTCAATCTGCCGACATATGCCGAACCGGCGACCCGCTATTGCCCGGCCGGGGTCTATGAGGTGATCAGCGAAGACGGCAAGGACCCGCGCTTTGTCATCAATTTCCAGAACTGCGTGCATTGCAAGACCTGCGACATCAAGGACCCCAGCCAGAACATCCACTGGGTTACGCCGCAGGGCGGCGACGGGCCGAACTACCCCAACATGTAGCCCGGTTCCTGTGACGAACGGGTGAGATCACG
Organism: Paracoccaceae bacterium; assembly: GCA_007131465.1. GTDB lineage: Bacteria > Pseudomonadota > Alphaproteobacteria > Rhodobacterales > Rhodobacteraceae > Roseinatronobacter. The sequence continues at coordinate 2,623 of SLQN01000389.1, read as the reverse complement.
GCTTTGGGTGCGGCTTTTGTCCCGGCTGTGATTGCCTCGGGGCCGGGCACGCCCTAGTGTTGCCAGCACAGCAAACTGATGGAGCGGATATCCCCGTGTTTTTGTCCAGCCGCCTTGCCCGATCCCTTGCCCTTGCAGCCCTGCTGCCGGTCGCGCCCATGGCGGAGGCCCAGCAGCAAAGCGGTATCGCGCCGGGGTTGGCCGGGGCTTTCCTGACCGGGCGCCTTGCCGCCGGAACGGATGATTTTGTGCGCATGGCCGAAAGTTATGACCGCGCCTTGCAAGCCGACCCGGAGAATGCGTTCTTCCGCGAACTGGCGATGCAGGGATGGCTGCTGAGTGGAGAGTTTGAGCCCGCAGCGCGTCTGGCCGCACAGACCGCGGCGGCGGGCGAACCGTCGCAGGTGGCCGTGCTCATCCTTCAGACCGATGCGTTCCTGCGCGGGGTCTATGCGGAAGTCATCGCTTCCTTGGAAGACGGGTTGCGCACGGGGCCGCTGACTGACGCGATGGCCGTCGCCTGGGCCAATCTGGGGCTGGGCAGCATGTCCGACGCGCTGGACGCGATGGAGCGTGCGGTGAACGAGCGCCCCGAGATCGCCCCCTTCGCGCTCTATCAGCAGGCGCTCGCGTTGGCGCTTGTGGGTGACATGGAGCGCGCGGCCGACATCCTTTCGGGTGACGCCGAACAGCCGGTCAGCCTGTCGCGCCGCGGCGTGCTGGCTCATATGGCGATCCTGTCGCAACTGGGCGAGTTCGAGGCCGCGCTTGCCCTGGCCGACGCCATGTTCGGCAGCCCCGCCGATGACGATGTGGCCGAGGTCGTCGCGCTTTTGCAGGACGAACAGCCGGTTCCCTTCACGACAATCACCTCGGCCCGCGAAGGCATGGCCGAAGTCTATTTCACTCTTGCGGGCGCGCTGATCGGGGATCAGAGTGAATGGCTGCCCATTGTCTATGGCCGACTCGCGCTGGCGCTGAACCCCGAACATGGCGATGCCATCCTGCTGACCGGTCAGTTGCTCGAACGCGCGGGCCAGCATGATCTGGCCGATCAGACCTATCTGATGATGCCCGAAACAAGCCCGCAATATCTGGGCGCTGAACTCGGGCGCGCCAATGCGCTCTATCAGTCCGGGCAGAGTGACGCGGCGATTGACAGCCTGATCGCGCTAAGTGCCGCGCGCCCCGATTCGGTGCTGGTCTTCAGTTCGCTTGGCGATCTGCTGCGGCGTGAGGAACGCTACAGCGAGGCCGCCCAGGCCTATACAATGGCCATCGACCTGATCGAGACGATCGAGCCGCGCCACTGGGTCCTTTTGTACACTCGCGCCATTTCGCTGGAGCGCATCGGCGAGTGGGAACAGGCGGAACCCGAATTCCGTCGCGTGCTGGAATTCGTCCCGGACGAGCCGCAGGTGCTGAACTATCTGGGCTATTCCCTGATCGAACAGCGCCGCAATCTGGACGAGGCGCTGGACATGATCGAACGCGCTGTAGAAGGCGACCCCGACAGCGGCTATATCACGGATTCGCTGGGCTGGGCCTTCTACCGGCTGGGCCGCTATGAAGAAGCCGTGCCGGTGATGGAGCGCGCAGTCGAACTGCTGCCGCGCGACCCGATCCTGAACGATCACCTGGGCGATGTCTACTGGGCCGTGGGCCGCTACCGCGAAGCGCGCTTCCAGTGGCGGCGGGCAATTTCCTTTGCGCCGCATCCCGATCTGGACCTTGATCTGGTGCGTCGCAAGCTGGAGGTCGGCAAGGATGCTGCGCTGGAAGAGTTCGAAGGCGCGGAATGACAGCGACCGAGCGCGCGCCGGCGAAGATAAACCTGACATTGCATGTGACAGGGCAGCGCCCTGACGGGTATCACCTGCTGGATTCGCTTGTGGTGTTCACCGCGCAGGGCGACATGGTAACGGCTGGCCCGTCGCAGGGCCTCTCGCTGGGGGTGACGGGGCGCGAGGCCGCAGCGCTGAAGGCCGGGCCGGAAAATCTGGTCTGGCGCGCCGCGCAACTGATGGGCGCGCCGGATGTGGCGCTTGTGCTGCACAAGCACCTGCCGCTTGCCTCTGGCATTGGCGGCGGGTCTGCCGATGCCGCCGCCTGTCTGCGCCTGCTGTCGCGCCTGACGGGCAGGACAATTCCGGCGCGCGCCTTGGTCCTTGGCCTTGGCGCGGATGTGCCGGTCTGCCTGACATCGCAGCCTTGCCGCATGCAGGGTGTTGGCGATGTGGTGACCCCCTTGCCAGAAATCCCGGACTTCTGGCTGGTGCTGGTCAATCCGCGTGTTGAAGTGTCCACACCGCAGGTCTTTGGCGCCCTGGCGCAGCGCGAAAACCCGCGCATGCCCGAAAGCCTGCCGCGCTGGCCCGACGCGGCTGCATTGTTTGACTGGCTGGCGGGGCAGCGCAATGATCTGCAAGCGCCCGCCTGTGCGCTTGTGCCCGAAATCAGGCAGGTGCTGCAGGCACTTGCGCGGTCTGACGGCTGCGCCATCGCGCGCATGTCGGGGTCAGGGGCGACTTGTTTCGGCCTCTACGCGCGCCGGTCTGACGCCGAAGCCGCTGCCGCTGCGCTGGCAGCGGCGCAGCCCGGATGGTGGGTCGTCGCCACGCCG
>SLQN01000110.1 GCA_007131465.1 Paracoccaceae bacterium | reverse complement strand
TTTGGCGGCGATCATATCACGATCCGGCTGGTGGGCGATATCTTCGATCAGTCGCTGACTGCGGCACAAGGTTATTGCGCACAGGAAGGCGCGCATTTCCTGTCACCCTTCGATGATGATGACGTGATCGAGGGACAAGCCAGTGTCGCCGTCGAGATGCTGGCCCAACTGGACCGCAGCCCGGATATGGTGATCCTGCCGGTGGGTGGCGGCGGGCTGAGCGCGGGCGTCACCCGCTATCTGCAGGAAAAGGGCGCGCAATGCGCTCTGCGCTATGTCGAACCTGCGGGCGGGGCCAGCCTGCGGGCGGCACTTGCCGAGGGCGGGCCGGTGACGCTAAAGCGGCTGGACAGCTTTGTCGATGGGGCGGCGGTCGCGCGGATGGGCGCACGGACCTTTGCCAGGTTGCATGATGTTGCACCTGAGCAAGTGCTTGTCGCACCAGAGAACCGCATCTGCGTCACGATGCTGGAAATGCTGAATGTCGAGGGGATCGTGCTGGAACCGGCCGGCGCCCTGTCAGTGGACGTTTTGCCCGAAATCGCGGCAGAGATTGCCGGGAAAACCGTGATCTGTCTGACATCGGGGGGCAATTTCGATTTCGAGCGCCTGCCAGAAGTCAAGGAACGCGCGATGCGGCATATGGGAACCAAGAAATACCTGATGCTGCGTCTGCCCCAGCGCCCCGGAGCCTTGCGCGACTTTCTTGAAACCCTCGGACCAGAGGACGATATCGCCCGATTCGAATACCTGAAGAAAACCGCACGCAATTTCGGGACGGTCCTGATCGGGATCGAGACCGCCCGACCCGAGAATTTCGAGGCATTTTTCGACCGGATGCGCGCGTCCGGCTTCGTGTTCTCCGATATCACCGACGATGACGTAATCGCAGGTTTCGTGATCTGAATAGCGGCTGGGCTGTCTGCATGCGCCGGATCGTGTCACCCGTCCGGGCCAAGCCGCGTGCGCCATTGGCTTTGAAACATCGCGCAGGTCGCGGGAAACTGCGTGCAAACCTGATGTTTCAGCGCGCCTGTCTCCGCGCCACTGGCGGCAGCGGCTTCGCCTTCGGCACATAGCCGCGAAAGTTCCACGAATCCAAGGTTGAGCGCCGCCCCCTTGAGGAAATGAAAGGACGAGCGGTCGTCGGCGGGGGTTCGCGAGTGCGCAAGCCGCGCTACCCCCTCATCACTTTCCTCCAGAAATATATCGACGACTTCCGCAAAACCTTCATCACCAAAATCCTCGTAAAGATCGGCGACACGCGTCCAGTCTATCATGCCCATCCTCTTTCCCTCCGAGAGGCAAGCTTCGCGCCAAAAAGCTAAGACTCTGTTGCCAAAACGGATCTCTGTTTGTGTTTATACCGCGCTCACGCAAAAACCCGAAATTTCTCGTGTGTGACGACCCTGAAGCTGTCTGACACTATGCTGCGGAAGGTTTTCCACTCTTTGGGCAGGGTTTCTCGAAAGAACCGCAGGATCGCACTCGTGAACTGCTTTTGCATCGGGTAGTGGGAATTGTGGGTCACGAATTGGTGCATGACGGCCCATAATCGTTCGATCGGGTTCACGTGCGGGCAACAGGGCGGCAGTTTGATCAGGTGGATGCGGCAGTCCAGCCGTGCAAGGAAGTCTCGAACGTCTGGCCCTTTGTGGTAAGCGGCGTTGTCCCAAATCACATGCATCAGGCGATTGTCGCGATTGCGCGCCTCAATCTTGGCGAGAAGCTGCGCGGCGCTGACCCCGTCCACGGTGCTCGGCTCAACAAAGGGCGCATCGAATGTCTCTAAGTTGAGCGCGCCATGGATGTTCACGCGCCCGCGCCCTGCGGTGGTTGTCACGGCGGGGTTTGAGCCTGCCCTTACCCAGCCGCAGCTGGGTTTTGTCTGGTATTCGGGATGCACCGCGTCGGCGAAATACACGGCTTCGTCTGCGCCCAACCCGTTCAGCAATCGCTCGTACATATCGAGGGAGTCGGCCTGCTTTTCGGCAGATGCAACGCGTGGAAGACCTTTTGGCTTTCGATACTCAAACCCCAGTCGGGCCAGAAGGTTGATGCAGCCAGAATGAGAGTAGGGCAGGTCGAATGCCTTGGAGATACGGACCCTGATCTCAACCGTTGAGCGGCAGAAGCGATCGTCCAGCCAGTCGCATAATTCAGCGTCTTGTGTGGCCGTAAGACGAGATTGACCATCTTGCCAGCCATCGACAGAAAGCGCGCATCCCAGCCACCTGCACGATAGGTCTTGTACCAGCCGCGACTGGTGTCGTTGTCCAGGTAGAGAAATTCTGCGATAGCCTGGCAGGACTTCCCGTCATCCAGCAACAGGTTCGCATTGGCCTGACGCGCAACACAATGATCTTCGCGTTGACTACGCACGCAAACCTCAAGCTCACGACGCTCTGCAGGGGAAAGAAAAACGGGACAGGTCATGCGCTTACATGAATCGCTGCGCTCTGGGACGTCAACCCGTCAAATTTCTGGTCCGCATTGGCTGTGAGAACAGCACTTTACCACCGCTTAAGAAAGTCCTGCGATACTCAGGGCCGAGTAAGACGATGGTTATGGAGTGGATGACCCGTGTGAAGCTAGGGTCGGAGCCGAATCGCGGGTTGGGGGGGCGGGCAATTCAGATGGCCCGAAAATGTGAATAATGGGAAATTCCGTGCAAGGCAGCGTGGTGCAGGCGAATCTTTTGCAGAATACTGAAAAGACAGCGCTGATCGTCGATGACAGTCGCGCCCAGCGACTGGTTTTTGCGCGGCATTTGCGGGCCTGGGGCTACCAGATACAGGAAGCCGCGTCGGGGATCGATGCCTTGGCGTGCTGCCGCGAAAGACGTTTCGATCTTGTCCTGTCGGACTGGATGATGCCGGAAATGGACGGGCTCGAATTCTGCCGGGAATTGCGCGCCATGACACAGGATCACTACTGCTATTTCATCCTGCTGACGTCCAAGAACGACAAGGCCGCAGTTGCCGAGGGTCTGGATGTCGGCGCGGATGACTTTCTGTCCAAGCCGGTGTCGCCTGCGGAACTGCGCGCGCGCATCGCGGCAGGCGAACGGCTCTTGAGCATGGAGCGCGCGCTGCGCGCTGCGCGCGGCCAGCTTGTCGCTGCGGTCGAGGCGCTGGATGATGGCTTTGTCTATTTCGATGCCGATGACCGCCTGGTTCTGGCCAACAGCAAGTATCGTGAACTCTATCCCCTCAGTGCGCCTGCAATGGTGCCCGGAGCGCAGTTCGAGGACATTCTGCGCAGGGGCCTGCAACATGGCCAGTATGCCGATGCACTCGGTCGTGAGGACGCGTGGTTGCGTGAACGCATGGCTGCGGCCCGTACCAATACCCGCACGCGCCAGCGCCTGTCCAATGGCAGGGTGTTGCAGATCGTCGAACGGGAAACCACCGATGGCGGGCGCGTCGGGCTGCGGGTCGATGTCACGGAACTGAGTGCCGCGCGCGAGAATGCGCGCAAGGCCGAAGCCATCGCTCTGCAACACAACAAGGAATTGCGCGCGGCGCTGGATGAGTTGCAAAAGCTCTATGACGCTGTCGATCGTGACCTGATGGAGGCGCGGCGCCTGCAACAATCACTGATCCGCGAGCGCCAGCATGACTTTGATGGCAGTACCTTGTCGCTTCTGCTGCAATCCTCGGGACATGTCGGCGGGGATATGGTCGGGACCTTCCATATCAGCAAGTCCCGGATCGGGCTTTATGGAATCGATGTCTCGGGGCACGGGGTCGCGGCCGCGATGCTGGGCGCGCGCATCGCCGGGTTGTTCTCCGAGGGAGACCACAGCCAGAATATCGTGCTGCGGCGCGACCCGCTCACGGGCCGGACCAGGGCGCTGTCGCCCCATGAAGTCGCTCAGCGTATTAACGAATTGATGCTGCGCGAATTCAACACGGAAACCTACCTGACCATCATCTATGCCGAACTGGACCTGAAAACCGGCAAGCTGCGACTGGTGCAGGCCGGCCATCCTCACCCCGTGATCCAGCGGGCCAATGGCCGGGTCGAGTATATCGGCAATGGCGGTCTGCCAGTCGGGCTGATCCCGCAGGCGGATTTCACCACGATCGAGGCACAGCTTCTGCCGGGTGACCGGATATTCCTTTATAGCGATGGCATAACCGAATGCGCAAACGAAGCGGGCGACGAATTCGGCGAGGACGGGCTGACCGCAGCGCTTCGGAAACTGGCCGGTCTGCATGCCGTCGATTTTCTGGATGCGCTGAAATGGGAGCTTATGTCCTGGGCGGGCAAGGAAGAATTTCAGGATGATGTCTCGGGTGCATTGCTGGAATTCAACCACACTGCCCTGCTGGCCGACAAGCCAAAGCGCTACTATCGCGGCGTGCCGGTTCTGGACTGACCAAAGGCTCCAGAGGACTGCGCAGCGGATGACAGCCATGCACCCGCAGCGCCCCGGTGGACAGCATGTCCTGTCCTGCCCCTCGGCCCCCCGATCCCAAGGGCGGAAAGCCGCGCGTGGGGCTTTCGGGCAAGGTCTCCCTTGGTCCGCAGCCAATGCGTTGGCCACGCACAAACTCTGACATCCGAGCGTTGGCAAAACACTTTTCAAAAGGTTCTTGCTTGGCCCCCGAGAGTGAATACCTGTAGGGAGAGGCAAAATTCAGGACCGGATACCAGGCGGGGTCCGCCATCGGAACGGGCCAGACACCACAAGGAACCAGACAATGAGTTTTGGCGGAAAGATCGCTTGGGATGACACGGTGCTTCCGTTTCAGCTTGACCTCTGTGATGTCCGCGGGCGCGTCGCACGGCTGGACACAGCGCTTGAGCGTATTCTTGCGCATCACAACTACCCCGCGCTGGTCGAAGCGTTGGTGATCGAGGCCGCAATGCTGACCGTTATGATCGGGCAGACGATGAAACTGCGCTGGCGGCTGTCGTTACAGGTGCGCGGAGACGGGCCGATCCGGCTGATCGCAACCGACTATTTCGCCCCCGAAACGGACGGCGCACCTGCGCGCATCCGCGCCTATGCCAGTTTCGATGCAGATCGCATCGCGCATGACTCAGCCCCCTTTCCGCAAATCGGACAGGGTTATTTCGCAATCCTGATCGATCAGGGCCGCGACATGACGCCCTATCAGGGGATCACCCCCATTGCGGGACCAAGCCTGTCAGCCTGCGCCGAAGCCTATTTCGATCAGTCAGAACAATTGCCGACCCGCTTTGCGCTCAGCTTCGGGCGGGCCACCCTGCCCGGCCAGCCAGAGAAGTGGCGCGCGGGCGGAGTGATGCTGCAACACATGCCGCAGGCCTCCGGCGCATCCCCGCGCGAACGCGATACCATGGCCGAGGACTGGGGCCGCGCCAACCTGCTTCTGGACACAGTCGAGGAGATGGAACTGATCGGGCCGACAGTGCAGCCGCCGGAATTGCTGCTGCGCCTGTTTCACGAAGAGACACCGCGCGTTTTCGACCCGCAGGCCGTGCATTTCGGCTGTTCGTGTTCCGAAGCCAAGGTGCGTCAGAGCCTGTCGATCTATTCTGCAAAGGATATCTCCACGATGACAACGCCCGATGGCACTGTCACGGCAGACTGCCAGTTCTGCGGGGCGCATTATGTGATGGACCCGGTCACGTTGGGCTTCGAGGCGGGCGATGATGCCGGGTGACCTGCGCGCGCGACTGCAGGAGACTCTGGCCAGCCCGGCAGAGGAATCAAGTGATTTCGACCTCAATCCGGGCTTCGTCCTGCCCGAAAACCGCTGTTTGCGACCGGCGGCGGTTCTTGTCGGGGTCATGCAGACGCAATCCGGGCCGCACCTGGTGTTGACCAAACGCGCCTCGCACTTGCGCAACCATCCCGGCCAGATCGCCTTTGCCGGCGGGCGCATGGATGACAGCGACGCCGATCTGGCAGAGACTGCTCTGCGCGAAGCCAATGAGGAAATCGGCCTGCCGCGCGATGCGGTGGATGTTCTAGGCCATTTGCCCGCGCATGAAACCGTGACCGGGTTTCGGGTGACCCCGATCCTGGCCGAGATCACGCGCGACTTCATCCCGCGACCGGACCCGTCCGAAGTGGCCGAGGTCTTTTTCGCCCCCTTTGCGCAGGTAACCGACACGTCCAGGTTTCGCGTTGAACGGCGCATCTGGCGCGGTATCTGGCGCAACTACTATATCGTGCCCTGGGGGCCCTATTACATCTGGGGCGCGACCGCGCGCATCCTCCGGGGGCTGGCAGAGCGGATGGGGCCATGCAGATAAGCGGTGCATGGCTGGACGCCCCGGCGACCCAGCGCGTGCTTGGCCTGCTTTCCAGGGCGGGGCATCAGGCACTTGTCGTGGGGGGCTGCGTGCGCAATGCGCTGATGGGCGTCCCGGTCACGGATGTCGACATCGCGACAGACGCGCTGCCGGACACGGTCATGGAACTGGCGCAAACCTGCGGGGTGCGGGCGGTTCCCACGGGGCTGGCCCATGGCACAGTCACGCTCGTTATTGACGGACAGGGGTATGAGGTCACGACCTTTCGCCGCGATGTGCAGACACATGGCCGCCATGCGACAGTTGCATTCGCCACAACGGTAGAGGCGGACGCGGCACGCCGTGATTTCACCATGAATGCGCTTTATTCACGCGCTGATGGCACGGTCATCGACCCGCTGGGCGGCATAGCCGATCTGCGGACGCGGCGCGTGCGCTTTGTCGGCGATGCAACCACTCGCATCCATGAGGATTACCTGCGCATCCTGCGGTTTTTTCGCTTTCACGCGCAGTATGGCGACCCGGAGTCCGGACTGGACGCGGAGGCGCTTGCCGCCTGCGCCGCCGGGGCAGAGGGAATTGACCGGCTGTCGGCGGAACGGATCGGGGCGGAAATGCGCAACCTGCTGGCCGCGCCCGACCCGGCCCCCGCGGTTGCCGCGATGGCGCAGGCCGGGGTTCTCGCGCGCGTCCTGCCCGGCGCTGAAGCCAAAGCGCTGACAGTGCTGGTGCATCTGGAAGCCGGACTCGCGCCCGACTGGCTGCGCAGGCTGGTCGTGCTGGGCGGCGCGACCAGCCGACTGCGCCTGACGCGGGCCGAGGATCGCGCGCTTGTGAAACTGCGCGACGCTATCGCCACATCCCAGGGGGCGGCAGAACTGGGCTACCGTCTGGGTGCAGAGCTTGGCCGCACGGCCCTGCTGGCGCGCGCTGCACTGCTGGAAACGCCGCCCGCCCCGCACTGGCACAGCGACGTGCAGCGCGGCGCGCAAGCCCGGTTTCCTGTGCGCGCCAGCGATTTGCCGCATCTGGAGGGCGCGGAACTGGGTGCCGAGCTGCGCCGACTGGAAGCGCGCTGGATCGCTTCGGATTTCAGTCTGAGCAAGCGCGCGCTTCTGGGCTGACTCGCCTTTGCCCTATGGCCCCTCTATATCTTGCAGGGAAACCGAGGGCAGCGTGCTACAGAAAACCGATCCCAAACCCGCCCAGACCGGCCCCGCACAACGCCTTGCCGGGCTGATCGACGCTTTCGAGCCTGCAAGCGCGGCCCCGCCCCGCAGCCTGTGGGCCTTTATGCTGTGGTCGGTGCGCGGGGCGTGGCCGGTGTTGCTGCTGGCTGCAGTCATTTCGGCCTCGGTGGGCACGACCGAAGTGATCTCGGCGCTGCTTCTGGGGTTGATCATCGACGCAGTGGTGGAAACCGGCCCCGCCGGGTTTTTCGGCCAGCATCTGTGGCTTGTGGCCGGTTTCGTTCTGTTCTTTGTCGTGCTGCGTCCACTGGCCTTTGGCCTGTCCTCGGCTGCCAATACCATCGTGGTGCAGCCCAATATCTACGTGCTGGTGCAATCGCGGCTCAACCGCTGGACGCTGGGCCAGGCGGTGACATTCTTCGACAATGATTTCGCAGGCCGGATCGCCCAGAAACAGGTGCAGACCGCGCGCGCGGTGACCGATGTTGCGAATGAGACGATCAACACGCTGTCCTTCGCGCTGGCCTCGATCCTCGGATCCGTAGTGCTGCTCTTGACGATCGATCTGCGCATCGCGCTGGCGCTGGCTATCTGGCTGGTGGCGTATCTGGCGCTGATCAATCATTTCCTGCCGCAAGTGCGCAAGACCTCGGGCGCGAAGGCCGGGGCACGGGCGCAGGTCAGCGGACAGGTGGTCGATACGATCACCAATATCAAGACTGTAAAACTGTTCGCCCATGCCGAATTCGAAGACCGTGCCGCCCTGAATGCAATGGGAATTTTCCGTGATCGCGCGGTCGAATTCGGCGAAGTGCAGGCCTGGTTCCGGTTCTGGCTGATGGTCTGTGCGGGTCTGCTGCCGGTGCTGCTGATCGGTGGCACGCTGTGGCTGTGGGCCCTGGGTCAGGCCACACCGGGCGCGATTGCGGCGGCGGGGGCCGTGGCCATCCGGATCGCTCAGATGACAGGCTGGGTCAGTTTCGTTCTGATGGCAATTTATGGTAATCTGGGCGAGGTCGAGGACGGGATGAAGACCCTCACCCCGCGCCCTACGCTGGAGGACTCGCCCGATGCAACCGATCTGGGCCGCGTGCAAGGCGCGATCGACTTCGAGCAAGTAGGCTTCGCCTATGGTCGCCAGACAGGCGGAGTTGACGCGCTGAGCCTGCGGGTCGCACCGGGCC
>SLQN01000479.1 GCA_007131465.1 Paracoccaceae bacterium | reverse complement strand
GCGCGGCACAGGAACATGACCTTTTGCTGCGCGCGTTGCATGCGCGCGACGGCGAAAGGGCCGAAGAGTTGATGCGCGCCCATATCGAGGCGGCGCATCGCATCCGCCTGCGCCAGTTGCGCGAGGCAGGGTTGATGGATGGGACCGAACAGGATGGGGGCAACGATGTTGCAATATGATGTGGTGGTTGTCGGTGGGGGAAATGCCGCCCTTTGTGCAGCGATCGAAGCCGCAGAAGCTGGCGCGCGGGTAATTGTGCTCGAATCCGCGCCCGAGCATATGCGCGGCGGAAATTCGCGCCACACCCGCAATTTCCGCTGCATGCATCATGGCCCGCTGTCGGTGCTGACAGACACTTATGGCGAAGACGAATATTACGACGACCTGCTGCGCGTAACCAAGGGGCAAACCGACCCGACGTTGGCCCGTCTGACCATCCGGCAAAGCGAAGCCTGTCTACCATGGATGGAGCAACATGGCGTCATTTTTCAAGGGTCGCTCTCGGGCACCTTGTCACTGGACCGCACGAATGCCTTTTTCCTTGGCGGTGGCAAGGCGCTGGTCAATGCCTATTACGCCTGCGCCGAGGATCTGGACGTGACGATCCGCTACAATGCCGAAGTATTGCATGTCGATCTCAGCGATGGACGCTTTCACGGGGTCACGCTGGCCGATGGCGAACAGATAGAGGGTCGCGCGGTCGTGCTTGCCTCTGGCGGGTTTCAGGCAGATCTTGACTGGCTTGCGCGTGCATGGGGGCCAGGTGCGGAGAATTTCCTGATCCGTGGCACGCCCTACAATCGCGGCGTTGTTTTGCGTGATGTATTGGATCAGGGCGCGCAATCCGTAGGTGACCCAACGCAATGCCATTGCGTGGCCATCGACGGACGTGCCCCGAAGTTCGATGGCGGAATTGTCACGCGTCTGGATTGCGTGCCCTATGCGCTGGTGGTGAACCGAGATGGCGCGCGTTTCTACGACGAGGGCGAGGACGTCTGGCCAAAACGCTATGCCATCTGGGGACGGTTGGTCGCCGCACAGCCCGACCAGATAGCCTATGCCATTACTGACCAAAAGGCACAGGGGCTGTTCATGCCGCCTGTATTTACACCGATCAAGGCCGACACGCTGGGCGGGCTGGCACAAGCGCTTGGCCTGTCGGGGGATGCGCTGGAAAAGACTGTAGCTCGCTATAATGCCGCCTGTCAGAATGGCAACTTCACCCCTGGCGTGCTGGACGGGTTGGCCACCAACGGGCTGGAACCGCCAAAGACCAACTGGGCGCGCACGCTCGATACCCCGCCCTATTATGGCTATATGCTGCGGCCCGGTGTGACCTTTACCTATCTGGGCCTGAAAGTGTCCGAGCGCGCGCAGGTACAAGGCACACATGGCCCGCTGCCCAATGTCTGGGCCGCAGGCGAGGTGATGGCAGGCTCGATTCTTGGCCAAGGCTATCTGGCAGGCTTCGGCATGACCATTGGCACCGTTTTCGGACGCATTGCAGGACAGGAGGCAGCATCCCATGCTGGATAACACCCCGAATTTACAAGATGAGGCCGCACGCCAGTTCCAGATTTGCAATTCCTGCCGCTATTGCGAAGGGTATTGCGATGTCTTTCCGCAGCTTTTCGCCCTGCCTGAGATGACGGAGGCTTCGGCGACACATCTGGCAAATCTATGCCACAACTGCCGGGGGTGTTATTACGCTTGCCAATATTCCCCACCGCACGAGTTCGACCTGAACCTGCCCGCTGTTCTGGCAGAGTTGCGGCAGGACACATGGGAACGCCATGCGCGCCCACAGGCGCTTGCACGGGTATTCCATTCCCACGGTGTGGCGGTTGTCGCTGCAATGACCGCGGGTTTTGCATTTGTCTTCTTTCTGATGGCAACCCTGCGACCTGAAAGTGGCGATGGGTTCTATGCCTATCTTTCCCATAATGCGATGGTGGCAATCTTCGCGCCAGCCTTCGTGGTGCCGCTTGCAGGGCTTGCCTATTCACTGCGCAGCTACTGGCGCGAGATCGGCGGCGGGCGGATCACCTGGGCCAACCTGCGCCATATGAGCGGTTCCGTCGCACGCATGAAAAACCTGTCCGGCGGCGCGGGGCAGGGCTGCAATTTCGAACAGGGCACGCGCTATTCCAACGCCCGCCGCTATGCACATCAGGCGACACTCTGGGGGTTTGTGATGTGCTTTGCTGCTACATCTGTCGCTACATTGTTGCATTACGGACTGGGCTGGGAAGCGCCTTATCCGTTCTGGTCACCGCCCAAATTGCTGGGGGTTCCGGGAGGGATTCTGCTATGCCTTGGCACAGGCGCACTGACATGGCTGAAACTGCGCGCTGACCCCGAGTTGGGTGCCGCGCGGGTCTGGGGTGGCGAGATGGCCTTTGTGCTGCTGCTTTTTACAGTCTCCGCGACCGGACTTGCACTTTATGCCGCCACGGGTACCACTGCCATGCCCGCCTTGCTAGCACTGCATCTCGGTGCGGTATTCGCGTTTTTTGTGCTGACGCCCTATACAAAGATGGTGCATGGCTTCTACAGGACAGCAGCTTTGTTGGCGCGTCGGTAATCAGATCAACGTCCAAACTACAAAGGGTTCCTTTGGGGCGGCAAACAAGGCCATCGCATCTGGCGCACGGAGTGCCCAAGCCGTTGGCCTTTAGATTGCGCGCGGCATCCTCTCGGAACGAGACGTCCAGTTGCCAGTGCAAGGCGTTCTCGATGGCCCAGTGAGCGGGCACCATGGCCAAAAGGACGTCGGGCGCAGGAATCACGGAGAGAGCGAAGCCCCGGGGTCATGACCTTTGTGCCGCGAATGAATTTGTCAAAGCTCATGCCCCTTGCTCGCGCGCGATGATCGTGCTCAGCGCTGGCCCCAACCCGACCGATGGCTTGGCCAGAGGTTTGCAGGCGCGCAGGGCAAATCCTGGCCGAGTTGTAATCCGGGCCAGTGCCATGGCTTGCGCTGTGGCCGCCGCGATGGGATCGAGCACAATGGCGGGCACCAATTCGGCCAATTCCGGGGCGAGGCCGGCCAGCGGGGCACCGCCCATGATGACCACATCGGCACCATCTTCCTCGACGGCCTGCCGGGCAAGGCTCGCGAGGTCATCTTTCAGATTTTCTCGCAGGCCGTCGATCTGCAACGGATGTCCAAGCGGTGTGCGCACGCCTGTACAGCGCGCCATCAGCCCGCTATCGGCAACGCAATCGAGATACCAGCGCCGCATGACAGGCGAGAAGGTGACGATAGAGAAGCGCTCGCCCAGCATGCAGGCACTCATCATCGCAGCCTCCGCCATGCCGATGACAGGTATGTCAAACAACTCGCGCGCGCCGCGCAGGCCAGGGTCTCCGAAGGCTGCCATGATTACCGCATCCACCCCTTTCAGGTTCTCTGCGATCATTTCCAAAGCGATCCCGCCGGCAACCTGCGCTTCTGCGCGCGAGGCGATATAGGGAAAGCCGCGTGGGGCAGTGAGTGCGATGATGTCGGCCGCGCTACCTGCGACAGCGCGGGCGATGACGGCCATGTCATGCGTCATCGCCTCGGTCATATTGGGGTTTACCATGAGTAGGCGCATGTCATTTACCGGGTTGGGCGGGCCAGAGGCCAGCCAGGTTGAAAAGCCGCTCGAACTTCTCGGCAACAGCAAGGATCGTCGCCTCTTGCCCCTGGCCGCCTCCGATTTGCAGGCCCACGGGCAGGTGGCCATTGGGGCCAGGTGCCAGGCCGCAAGGAAGTGATAGCGCCGGAAGGCCCGCATGGTTGAACTGTGGGGTAAAGGCGGCATGATCGCGCGGGGCAGCGGGCACACCGCCAATCTCGGCGGGGCCGAGTTGATGATGCGGCCAGGCGACTGTGGAACTGGTCGGTGACAGGATCAGATCGAAATCTTGCAGAAAGCTGCGCAGGGCTGTGCGCATCATGGCACTGGCTTCCAGCGCCTGCGCGACATCTGCACCGCGCAATCCGAGCCCGGTTTCAATCTGCGTGCCGATATCAGGGTCGAAAAGCTCTGGCTCGGACTGCCAGCGCGCGCCGAAAAGATACGCCAGCCCTGCAGCCTGTATCGCCATGACGCCAGCAGGATCGGCCCAGACCGGCCATTCGGGGCTGGCGTCTGTCACGCTTATTCCGCTGCTGCGCAAGCAGTCAATCGCGGCCCGGATGGCCGATGCCACGGCCCCGTCCACTGGCAGGGGCAGACCCATGCTGGGGGCAAATCCAATGCGCAGCCGCGAGAGCGCGCGGGCCGCTGGCTGCGGGGCATTGGCCAGTGCCTTGAACATCAGCGCCGTATCGGCCACCGTCCCAGCCATCGGGGCCATGACCGATACATTCTGCGAAGGTTCGGCAAAACCCGGGCCATAGGGGATGACATCTGGTCCCGGCTTGAACCCGACAATTCCCACATGAGCAGGCGGTCGGCGGCTTGACCCGCCTGCATCCGTGCCAAGTGCCAGAGGGACCATGCCCGAGGCCACCGCAACTGCTGGCCCACCCGAAGAACCGCCAGGCGTAAGCGCCGGATTGGCGGGATGATGGGTGACGCCGTGCAGGGGGGTTCTGGTTACGCCCTTGCAGGCAAATTCCGAGCAGGTGGCAATGCCCACGATCACAGCCCCCGCATGGCGCAATCTCGCCACGGCATGCGCATCTTGTGGTGGCTGAAACCCCTGAAACAGCCGCGAGCCTTGCGTGATCGGTGCGCCTTTTACCCAGATATTATCCTTGATGACAACAGGCACACCGGCAAGCGGCAACGCCTCTCCCTGTGCAAGTCGCGCCTGAACCTTCGCCGCCTGTTCCTCGGTGTCGGGCATGACATGGCAAAGCGCATTCAGCGCCGGGTTGATCCGGGCCACTTTCGCCAACGCCGCAGTGGCAGGCGCATGCGCGTCCAACCCTGCACGCACAGCCGCCGCAATGGCGCAGGCCGTGGTCGGTATTTCCTTGTTCATGCCGCCCCGTGGCGTGCAAGCCAGCATTCCGCAATCTGTCGGCGCGTGGCAAACCAGACTCCGGGCTGGGTGGCCATATGCGCAAGCAGCGCCTCCAGCCCGCCAATCCTTCCGGGCCGCCCGATCAGCCTCAGATGCAGCCCGACCGAGAGCATGCGCGCCTGGTCCTGCCCTTCGGCAAAAAGCCGATCAAAAGCGCCCGCGCAGTATCGGGTGAAATCCTCGGCCTGCACAAAGCCGCCACCGGGAGAGAAGCGCATGTCGTTGGTATCGAACGCATAGGGCAGGATCACATGGCGGTGGCCCGGATGCAGGCGGGGCATATCATCGTCATAAGCGTCGGAATCATACAAGAAACCGCCATGCGCCAGAAGCAGGTCGCGCGTTTGCCCGGACGGGGCGGAGCGCGTGTGCCAGCCTGTCGGGGCAATGCCTGCAATCCGGGATAATGTCTCATAGCTGCGGGCGATGATCTCTGCCTCCGGCGCGGGCTCCATGCCCGCGTGCCGCTCCCAGCGCCAGCCATGGGCGCTGATTTCATGGCCGCGCATCACAGCATCGCGGATAAGCCAGGGCGAACGCTCGGCCGCGCGGGCACAGGTGGAAAATGTCGCGGCAACGCCAAAGCGTTCAAACAAATCTGCAATGCGTGCATAGCCACGCCTGGGACCATAGGCAAAATGCGTTTCCATGCAGAAATCCGGGCCATCCTGCACTTCCTCGCGGATTTCATAGGTGGCCTCGTTCCGCTCGTCCCCGTCAGCGACGGAAAGCTCCGCGCCTTCTTCGACATTGACGACAAAGCTGACCGCCAGCCGCGCCCCTCCAGGCCAGGGGGGTGCAGCATGGCTGGGCTTGAAATCGCGCCTGTCACGCATTGTATCCTGCATGCTTCGCTCCTTAACCCGTTATCAGTCGGTTAAGACCCACAGTGCGCGCAGCCACAGCCAGAGCGATGACAGCCAGCATGATCAGCCCTGTAGAGATCGCAGCGATTGAGGGATCGGGCGATTCCTCCATATATTGCAGCATGCGGATCGGCAGAGTGCGGTTGAAGACGTCTGTAAGGAAAATCGAAATTGGGTAGTTATCCATAGAGGCCAGAAAGGCGAAAAGCCCCCCTGTCAGATAGGCGGGTGCCAGATTGGGGATAAGCACCTTTGCCACGGCACGCGGATAACTCATGCCGAGTGTGCGGGCAGCATCGACCAGCGAAAAGTCAAACGACCCCATAGCGGCCAGAAGCGTGCGCATGATAAACGGCAGAGTGATGACGATATGAGCCAGAAGGAGGCTCCAATAGGCATCGCGCAGGCCAATCTCGCGGAAGAATTGCAACATGGCCACACCTAGAACCAGACCGGGCATCATCAGCGGCGAGACAGCAAAGGTCGCAAGGGCTGCCCGGCCCCGGAACTGCCCCCGCGCCACGCCGATGGCGGCGGCCGTTCCCAGAACGAGGGAGATGACCGTGGATATCAGCGCAAGATTCAGTGAGAGCAGAAGCGCATCCAGAAGCCCTGTTCGGCGGCCCAGCGCCTGATACCAGCGCAGCGACCATTCCGGCGGGGGAAGCGTATAGACCTGCGACGCGCTGAACGAGACCAGCACTGTAATCACGAGCGGGAAAAGCATGAACACGACCACGCAAAGCGCGACGACCCAGCACAGAACACGGAAAAAACGGTCAGTCCCGGTCATTGGCGCGCCCCCAGACGGCTGGCCAGCCAACTGCTTGCCAGCACCACAGAGACCGCAATAAGCAAAAGTATCGTCGAAAGAGAGGATCCGAGCTGTTCGTTGCGCAGGAACAGGAACGAGCGCGCGATCTGCATGGCGACAGTCTGCTGACGTTCACCAATGATCAGGCTGGGGATGACATACATTGACACGGCCATGGAAAACACAAAAGCACAACCCGCCACAACCCCAGGCAGCGCCAGTGGCAGGACCACCTTGAAAAACCGCTGATACGGCCCTGCGCCAAGTGTTGCGGCAGCATCGGGCAGGTTGGGATCTTGCTGCTGCAGCACGGCATAGATCGGCAGCACCATGAAGGGCAGGAAAACATTGGCTGCGCCGATTACCAGCGCGGTTTCGGTAAAGAGCAGCCGGACCGGCGCGTCTGTCAGGCCAAGGGCCATCAGCGACTGGTTGATAAAGCCGTTGGTGCGAAAGAGAATCGACCAGGCAAACGCCTTCACGACGACGCCCAATGACATGGGCAGGATCATCGCCACAAGAAACAGCGTCAACCACTTGCCTTTCGCGCGGCGCATGACAATGGCCGTGGGCCAGGCGATAACCAGCGCCAGCACCGTGACCAGGAACGCCACCCGCAAGGTTCGCGCCATGATCGAACGTTGCAGGGGATCATTGAAAATCTGCACAAATTCAACGACTGACAGATCGCCAGTCGCATCGCGAAAACTTTTCAACAAAAGCAGAAATAGCGGAAGCGCATAGATCAGGCCCAGATAGGCCAGCCCCGGCAAAACCAGCAGACCGATCCGGTCGCTTTGGCGCGACAGCCTCATGTGGTAGCCTCGTCCCGGGCTTCATAGATCAGCGTATCCTCGATAGCCCAATGAAAGCTGACAGCATCCCCGCGACTTCGGCCGTTGCGAATGCCCGCCAATTCGCACAGCAAGCGGTTCTCGCCATCAGGGCGGCCCTGGAGCATGGTCTTGGACCCCAGAACGGCGACATCTTCCAGCACCAGATCGATACGGTTCATGCCATCGCTTCCTTCCAGCCGGATCAGCTCTGGCCGAACCCCAAGCACGACAGGCGTGCCCGGCGCGAACTGGCCATGCGCCCGCAGGCTTCCCAGCGCAGTGTCCACCACTGTCAGCCCGCTCTCCTGTCGCGCAACACGCCCTGATATCCGCGTCGACAGGCCCACGAAATCCATCACGAACGCCGTGGCGGGTTTCGCATAAAGCGTTGAGGGGTCGGCGAATTGTTCGATACGGCCCGCATTCATCACGGCAATGCGGTCAGAAACGCCCATCGCCTCTTCCTGATCATGTGTCACAAAGACTGCTGTGATGCCGCGATTGCGCAAGAGTGATTTAAGCTCGATCTGCATGGTTTCGCGCAATTTGCGGTCAAGCGCCGAGAACGGCTCATCCAGCAACAGCAGATCGGGGCGGACGACCAGCGCGCGCGCGACAGCAACGCGCTGCTGCTGCCCGCCAGAAAGGCCCGCAGTACCGCGATCAGCAAAGTCCTGCATCCGCACCAGCGCCAGTGCTTCCTGCACAGGTTGCGCTGACGCGGCCTTGGTCATGCCCCGCGCGCGTAGCCCAAAAGCGACGTTTTCTGCCACTGTCAAATGCGGGAACAGGGCATAATTCTGGAACACAACCGAAATATTGCGCTTATGCGGCGGCAGCGCGGTGATGTTGGCGCCTTTCAGGATCACCGCGCCGTCATCAGCAGCCATGAGCCCCGCAATTATCCGCAACAGCGTTGTCTTGCCGCAACCCGAAGGCCCCAGGAGCGAGACAAGCTCGCCCCTGGTCATGCGGAAATTCATACCGTCCATCACCGTCACCGCCTTGAAGGACTTCTGGACGGCGACAACATCAAGATACCGCGCATCCAGCGCCGTTGCCGAACCGTTACCGGGGGCCTCGTCGCTG
>SLQN01000246.1 GCA_007131465.1 Paracoccaceae bacterium | reverse complement strand
CGTAAGGTCACGGTCCTGCGAGAGCACGATGAAATAGGGCGCGCGCAACCCGAAGCCGTGATTCGTGTCGATCACGAAACTCGGCGTCAGAAAGCCGGTTGCACGGTCCAGCCTCGGGTCGGGCACACGCAAACGCGGTACATAGAAGACCGGCAGCCCGAACAACCTGAACTGCGCATGCTCGAAATAGACCTGCTGTTCGGCCTCATCCTGCACCACACGCCGCGCCCGGATTTCCCACAGCGGTGTGCGGCGACTGGCGCAGATCTCGCAACTTGAAGCAATGGCGGCATTGAGCACCACAAATCGGTCATCGACCAGTTCGACCGAATGCGCAGCGATTTGCAACTGCTGGTCCAGCACGACACGCGCCGACCGGATCAGCCCTTGCCGCAGCGTCAGCGACAGTTCCGCCTGATCGGCCAGGATCACGACATCCGGCCCTTCGCTCAGCGTGATCGGACCCTCGACAAAGACCTGATCCGACGCGCGGTCATAACGGATGCGGCTTGCCTGCAGGCGCGCGCCGCGAAACAGCGCTTCGACATTGCCCTCGGCGATCAATGTACCCGGCCCGTCCAGATACAAAGTATCGGCCACCAGCGTCGCCAATTGCGGGGGGGAACCGGATTGCGCTACAGCACTGCGCGGGACGGCCGCCCAGAGAAGCGCGGCCAGCAGAACCGTCAAGACGCTGCTTGAAACAAGCAGCGCAAGCCCCGCCAGATGCCGCGATGGCGTCATCCTTCCTCCAGATTCAACAACAGACCGCAGGCCAGAAGCAGCGTTGCGACCGGCAAGCCCCACGCTGCCAGCAGCACAGGAACCTGCCCGCTTTCCCCAAGCACCTGTGCGAAGTTACGCAGAAAGAACAAGCTGAATCCAGCCAGAATCGTGATCAGCGCGCGCAAGGCAGCAGTTCCCGCGCGCATGTGGTGGATGCTCAGCGCCAGCGCCATCAGCAACATGCCGCACAGCATCAGTGGCAAGGCCAGTTCCATGTTCAGGCGCATCCGGTGTTCCAGCGCGGCGAAGCCCGCGCGTTCGAGTGCTGCGATGAAGCCTGGAAGCTGCATCAGCGGAATCGCCCTGACCTGGGCGAAACTGTCCCGAATCTGATCCGGCGTCAGGTCGCTCGGGACTTTAAGCGAGGCCAGGGTCTCGGAGGCCTGTTCGGGGTTGATCTCGGCAAGGTTCCAGGATTTCACATCGCGCAACTGCCAGTAGCCGGGGCGCAGATTGGCGCTGGAGGCCTGCAAGCGGCGCGCGACACCGTCCTGCCCCGCGAACACAAGGAAGGTGACATCGCGCAAAACTGTCCCGGTGTCTTCCGCCGAGGCGGCATGGATCACGGTGCCACCCTGCGCGTCGGCCTGACGCAGCCACAAACCTTCTTGCAGCAACGCCACAGCACTTGTCGGCAAGTCGCGAATCTGCGCCAGCGTGCGCGCATATTCGCGCGAGGCGCTGGCCACAAGCGGGTTGAGCACCGCTACAAAGATGATGCTGGCAAGGATGACGGCCAGCGCCGGGGCAACCAGCAAGCGCGGGATCGACCGCCCCGTGGCGCGGATGACCACGAATTCCGAGGATCGCGACAACGCCAGTCCGACCCACATCGCCGACAGCATCAGCACCAGCGGCGCAATCTCATAAAAGCCTTCGGGCAGGTTGAGGATCGCAAGACGAAACGCCTGCCCGAACCTGACCGACACCGACGCCAGCCTGCGCATCTGCTCAACCATGTCGAGAAGCAGCAGCATCCCAAGAAACACCCCCGAAACCATCAGAAAGCTGCCTGCGATCCGGCGCATCAGATACCATTCGAGGATCATGCCACCCCCCCTTCGCGTGGCCTGCGCGGACGGCTTGCCGTCAACAGCATCCCCAGTACCACCAGACTCCCCAGGCCCACCGGCACGAAAGCCAGCCCGGCGCGGTCGGCATCGCGCAGCGCGAAGCCCGAGGCCGCGTTGCCGACAAGCTGGATCAGGGCAAGCGCCACAATGGCCACCAGCACCTGCCGCCATGCGCCAAGACGGCTGAACTGGCCAAGAAATACCGCCGCAAAACCGATCAGCGCCGTGACCACCGCCAGCATCGGTTGCGCGGAGCGTGACATCACCTCGAACCGCACCTCGGCCAGCGTCAACCCCATCTCGGCCAGCGTATCGGGGTCAGCCGCCCGCAATACAGCCGTCGGCAATTCGCGCACATCTGCGCCGCGTCCCGCCGGGCCGATCAGACTGCCGACATCATAACTGAGGTCATCGAAGGCGATTGTCGTCAGGCGGTTCGTCGCAGCCGAGTGAATCAGCGCGACCCCGTCCAGCATCACAAGCACAGGCCCGTGTGGGCCGGGAACAAGAAGCGCCGAGCTTGCGCTGTACTCGACCCGTCTTCCCGGACTGCGCGAATCCGAGAGGAACACATCCAGCAGACGACCCTCGGGGGTGACCTCGCGCAGGAACACGACAATCCCGTCCGCCGGGTCCAGAAACTCGCCCGCCCGGAGCAGGCGCGCGGTGATGTTTTCGGCGATCTGCACTTGCCGGTCGGCCAGTTGCGCACGCGACAGCGGCATCAGCACATGCATCAACACACCCAGCATCACCGCCACGATCATCCCGAATACCGCAACCGGGCGCAGCATCCGCAGATACGACAGGCCCATGCCCTGCAACACGACCATTTCATTGTCGCGCGTCAGCCGGATGGCAACATAGACCGCCGCCGCGAAAGCCGACAGCGGGAGCACAACGCGGATGACATTGGGAAGGGTCAGGACAGAAAGTTCGATAAATACCCAGAAGCTCTGACCATCGCCGATCAGGGCATCGAACAGGCGCGCCGCGCGGTTGACCCAATAGACCGACACCAGAACCAGTGTGAAGAACGCGAACACGCTCAGCAGTTGCACCAGCAAGTATCTGTCGATCCGGTTCACGCGTGACTCACCCCGTCGCGTCGGCCCCTGTGTGCCGATGATTGGACCAGACTATCGCCCCACCACCCGGAAGAAAAGCGCAACACGGCCTTGCCTAAGGTTCGACCCTGACGCACTCTCGCGCGACTTCTGGGGAGGGGGACAGCATGCAGTCGCACGACATCGCGCATTTCGATCTGGCCAATCCGCCCGAGGGGTTTCGCAACGACCCGTTTCCCTTCTATGCATCCCTGCTGGCCAACGCGCCCGTGCTGCGCCAACCCGACGGGTCGGTCCTGCTGACACGGCACGCCGATCTTGACCGAATCTACCGCGACACCCAGCGCTTCGCGTCGGACAAGACCGAGGTCTTCGCCCCGAAATTCGGCCGCGACTCAGCGCTCTACGCGCATCACACCACCTCGCTGGTGTTCAACGACCCGCCTTTGCACACCCGCGTGCGCAAGATCATGACGGCGGCCCTGACGCCGCGCGCGATTGCACGGATGGAACCGGGGCTGATTACAGCTGTGGAGGGGTTGCTCGACCAGATGGCCGGGTGTGCGCAGGTCGATCTGATCCATGATTTCGCTGCCGCCATCCCGATCGAGATCATTGGCAACCTGCTGGACGTGCCCCATGCCGAACGCGGCCCCCTGCGCGACTGGTCGCTGGCGATTCTCGGCGCGCTGGAGCCTGCACTGAGCGCCGAGGCCTTGGCACGCGGGAACCGGGCGGTGTCCGAATTCCTGACCTATCTGGAGGATCTGGTCGCGCGGCGGCGCGCGCATCCGGGCGACCCGGAAACCGATGTGCTGACGCGCCTGATCGCAGGCAGTGCCGATGGCGGGCAGCTTTCGGAACCTGAATTGCTGCATAACTGCATCTTCATCCTCAATGCCGGGCATGAGACGACCACCAACCTGATCGGCAATACCCTCGCCCTGCTGCACGACCATCCGCAGGCCCGCGCCGATCTGCTGGCCATGCCCGAACTGATCGCGCCAGCCATCGAGGAAAGCCTGCGCTATCTCTCACCCAACCAGTTCGGCAACCGCGAGACGCGCGAGGATATCGAGATTGGCGGGATGCAGATTGCGGCAGGGACAAACCTGCATCTGTGCATCGGCGCGGCCAACCGCGACCCGGAGGTGTTTGACCGCCCGGCACAATTCGATATCCGCCGCCACCCCAATCGCCATCTGGCCTTTGCAGGGGGGCCGCATGTCTGCGTCGGCCTGACACTGGCACGCCTGGAAGGGCGGGTCGCGGTCAGCCGCCTGCTGGCGCGGTTTCCAGAGTATCGGCTGCTGGAAGGCCGCCAGTCCGGCGGGCGCATCCGGTTTCGCGGCTATGCAGCGCTGCCCGCAGCCTTGTAAAGAATCGCCACATCGAAGGCCCTTCCCCCGGCGATATCTTCATCAGGGTGACCTCAGAGAATGAAATCGGCGTGATGGATCAGCGGCAAGCTGCGCACGCGCTGCCCGGTCAGCGCGAAAAGCGCATTGGCCAGCGCGGGCATGGCAGGCGGCGTGCCGGGTTCGCCCACACCGCCCATATGCGGATTATTTTGCAAGATCGCGACCTCGATGCGCGGGGTGTTGAACATCCGCAGCCCGTCATATTCGGGGAAATTGCCCTGATCGGCACGGCCATCGGTAAAGGTAATCTCGCCTGAAAGCGCAGCAGAAAGACCATAGATCAGCCCCGATTCCATCTGGCTGCGCACAATGGCGGGGTCGAGCACACGGCCCGGATCGCAGGCGATGAAGGCGCGCGCGATGCGGATCTGGCGGGCCTCGCGCTTCAGTTCGATCACCACGGCGGTCGGCGTGCCGAAGGACCATGTCATCGCGACCCCGCGCGCGGTAGTCTCGGGCAAGGGCGTGTCCCAGTCCGACACCGCGCGCACCGCCTCCAGCACGCCCGCCGCCACCGGGCTTTCCGGGCCGACATGATCCAGCCGGAAGGCCAGCGGGTCGCGGCCCGCGGCATGGGCCAACTCGTCGATGAAGCTTTCGTGGAAGAAGCCGTTGAAGGAATTGCCCACCGCGCGCCAGAACCCGATCGGCACATCGAGATCGGCCAGATGCCCGGCCACGCGGTAATTCGGGATCGCATAGGGCTGGTCGAACGCCCCTTCGACATGGCCCTTGTCCGGCCCGCCCAGCGCACGCCCGGTCAGCCGCCCGATGGCCGCGCGCGTCACCGAGGGTGCTGCGATCTGCGCATCGAACAGGGTCGCGCGCCCATCCTCGACCGCCCCGCGCATCCGCGCAATCGCGGCAGGGCGGTAGAAATCATGGCGCATGTCTTCCTCGCGCGACCAGGTCAGGCGGATCGGGGTTCCCGGCACAAGGCTTGCGATGCGCGCGGCCTGCCAGGTCACATCCGTCTCGACCCGCCGCCCGAACCCGCCACCAAGAAAGGGCGTGTGCAGCGTCACGGCATCTTCCGCCAGCCCCGCTGCGGCAGCGGCCACTTTCAGATGCTCGCGCGGGGCCTGATTGCCGACCCAGAGCGTCAGATGCCCGTCCTGCAACCAGGCCGTCGCGCCCATCGGTTCCATCGTCGCATGCGCAAGGAAGGGCACGCTATACTCGGCATCAAGCTGACCCGTGATGTCGTCGGGCTTGCCCTGATCACGCATCCGCGAATTGGGCGCCTCATCAAAGGCGCGGGCGATCTGGTCAAACATCGCCGCCGTGTCGGGCGGCAGGTCCGAAGGCGTCCAGTCGATCTCTACAGCCTCGGCCCCTTTTATTGCCGCGAATGTATTGCGCGCAATCACCGCGATGCCAGTGCCAAGGTCCAGCACCTGCTCGACCCCCGGCAGGGCCAGCGCGGGCGCGGCGTTGAAGCCCGCCATGCCGCCCCCCAGATAAGGGACCATCCGCACTGTGGCGAATTTCAGCCCCGGCAGCACGATATCGGTGGAATACTGCGCCTGCCCTGTCACCTTGGCCTGCATGTCGCTGCGCGGCAGGGACCGCCCCAGAAGCCGCCATTCCGCGGGCGGGCGCAGGGCCACGCGTGGCACAGCCCGGGTTGCAGCGGCTTCGGCCAGATCACGATAGTCGATTTCCTGCCCGTCCGGGGCAATCACGCGCCCGTCGCGCGTGTTCAGCGTTGCAGCGGAAATGCCCAGACGCTCTGCTGCGACGGATTTGAGCATCTCGCGCGCGGTCGCGCCTGCAAGGCGCATCCGTTCATACGCATCGACGGTGGAGGTCGAGCCGCCAGTGACCTGCAAGCCCAGCAGTTTCGTGGCCGCCCCGATCCCTGCGGTCAGACTGCGCTGCCAGTCCCGCATCCGGTAATCCGCGACAGGCAGCGCCCCATGCGCGAGCGCGGCATTGTAATAGGCCGCTGCCGGGGGGCCATGCAGCACGCGGATCGTGGTCCAGTCGGCATCCAGTTCCTCGGCCACAAGCGCGGCAAGCGTGGTGTGCACGCCCTGCCCCATCTCGGCGCGCGGGACGATGATGGCGATGCCCTGCTGGTCGATGATGACATAGGGGTTCAGGGTCGCGCCCGCGCCTGGGTCAAGCGGGTTGGCGACAGGCTTGCGGATCTGATAGACACCGAAGGCCGCGCCCCCGGCCACGGCAACCACACCTGCCAGCAGGCTGCGCCGGGTGATCTTGCCAAGGCGGCTCATCCTGCGCCGCCCCCGCGTGCCATGTCGGTTGCGGCATCCTGGATCGCGGCGCGAATGGCGCTGTAGGTCCCGCAGCGGCACAGATTACCGCCCATCGCTGCGTCGATCTCGGGATCGTCCGGGGCGGGGTTCTCGCTCAGCAGCGCGGCCGCCTGCATGATCTGGCCGGACTGGCAATAGCCGCATTGCGCCACCTGATAGCGCATCCAGGCGGATTGCAGCGCCGCCAGCGGCGTGTCGGCCAGCCCCTCGATGGTCGTGACATCGCCCCAAAGATCGCCAAGACGAACCTGACAGGACCGCACTGCCTCTCCCGCGACATGGACTGTGCAGGCCCCGCAACTGGCGACACCGCAGCCGAACTTCGTCCCCGTGAGGCCCAGTTCATCGCGCAACACCCAAAGCAATGGGGTGTCAGGTGTGGCATCCGTCTCATAACTCTGATCATTGACGGTGATCCGGGTCGTCATCGGCGCCTCCTTTCGCAGTGGCGTCATCTGCTTCGCGAGCGGTATACATGGCACGATCCGTCACAGTTTCCAGAGCGTCGCCTCAGCGCCGCCGGGCGGCGGCCACAACCGGCCCCTGCCCCTGTTCCTGAATCACGACGACAACCGGATCATCTCCGTCAATCTGCATTGTGTGCCGGAATACATGCGAGCCGTCCCATCTGTCCAATGTCTGCCATGACGTGACAATGTTGCGATAGGTCACCGACCGGCCCGCATTTTCGCCGCCCAATATATCGACCCGCGCGGATTCGCGGTAGCGCACAAGTTGAACATCGACGACATAGGGTAGGCCATTCGCGGCAACCGCCTCGATGGTCAAGTCCCGCCCAGCACCATCATGCAGGGTCAGCTTCACCCCGTTTGGCGCAATGCCCATCCCCAGATGGGTTGCGATCGTGCCCATCACCTGCGCACGCGAGGATCCCTTGACCTCGTCTATGCCACCGATGACCATTTGCGGGGTATACACCGACGCCCGTCCCTTGACACGCGCATAGGTTTTCTGACGGTTGCTGAACAGGGCTTGACCGAAACTGTCGGTCCAGCCGATATAGTCCCAGTAATCCACATGCAGCGCCAGCGCGATCACATCGTCACGGTCCGCCATCGAGTCCAGCAGGCGGTCAGCAGGCGGACAGGCGGCGCAACCCTGCGACGTGAACAGTTCCACCAGCACAGGGCTGTTCTGGGACATTGCCGGGGTCGCGCAGCAAAGGGCTGCGCAGAGCAGAACCCTCAAGCGATTGAAAATTTTCATGCAGACACCCGTTTCTCTCGGCATGAGGCCGATCTAACCATGCACGATTGGCCGGGCCAATCAAGGTTTTGCGAGATCAGGGAAGCGCGGCAAGAACGCCACAGTCCGCCTCATGATTGACGTAACACTCCACGCGAGAAAAAATCTGTGCACAATGGTATACAATTCCCCCGAATTTGCTTGATTGGCCTTACCCGAAAGGGGTATGGGAGGGATAGAAATGACCCTTTCACCCTGTAGGGAGGCCAAAACCCCATGACCATCTTCGTCGGACACGACAGCGCATCCACCCGCAAGACACTCCACGCCGGCGGCGCGACCATTGCCTATTATTCGATCCCGGCTGCCGAGGCTGCTGGCCTGGGCGCGTTCTCGAGGCTGCCAGCCGCGCTGAAGGTGGTTCTGGAAAACATGCTGCGTTTCGAGGATGGCAAGACGGTAACGCTGGACGACATCAGGGCGTTCTCGGAATGGGGCGCGAATGGCGGGCGCAACCCGCGCGAGATCGCCTATCGCCCGGCGCGCGTGCTGATGCAGGATTTCACGGGCGTTCCCGCCGTGGTGGACCTTGCCGCCATGCGCGACGGCATCAAGGCGCTGGGGGGGGATGCACAGAAGATCAACCCGCTGAACCCCGTCGACCTGGTGATCGACCATTCGGTGATGATCGACGAATTCGGCAACCCGCGTGCCTTCCAGCTGAACGTGGACCGCGAATACGAACGCAACATGGAACGCTACACCTTCCTCAAATGGGGGCAGAAGGCGTTCG
>SLQN01000434.1 GCA_007131465.1 Paracoccaceae bacterium | reverse complement strand
CATGATTTTGACTATTCACGCCAGAAGGTCGATGGACAGGTTTCACGGCACATGAGCCATACTGGCGGCTGAGCTATCAGGCACAAAGCTGTCGCGCCCGGGCTGCAAGCCAATGCGAGGGCTGCCGCGTGAACATGGTGCGGGTGGAGGGACTTGAACCCCCACGCCTTGCGGCGCCAGAACCTAAATCTGGTGCGTCTGCCAATTTCGCCACACCCGCATTCCCGGCTGCGTCTAGCAAATCCACTCGGCCGATGCGAGGGGAAAACGCGCGCGCATGCTGTTGTCGCAATCCCGCCCAAGTCTTGCCCCTTTCCTGCGTGATTGTGCGGCTACGGGAAACAATACCCGAACCCGCAGGTCTTTACCTGTTCGTTACCATTTTGCAGGATGATCAGGAGCAGGAGTGTGAATGATGTTTGCAGACAGTATTTCCCTTGCCCCCGCACTGAAACCGCGCCCACGCTGTGCCGGGCTTGGCACCCCGACCGGGTTTGCTGCCGAAACGCGGATGCGGACAATCATCGGGCTGCGGGCTGTCGCGGATTTGCGACCAGGGGACCTGCTGCTCGACACGTATGGCCAGATCATCGCACTCCTCGGCATCCGCGAACGCAACACCAGCGCAGCAAATCTGGTCCGGATCGATCCATCAGCCTTTGGCCTTGGCGTGCGGATGGGGTGCGTTCACCGCAGGCTCACGGTCGGCGCGGGCCAGCGCCTTGGTGTCCGGGACTGGCGAACCGATATCCTGTTCGGCGGCCCCGGCCTGACACAGGCCAGTAGGTTGATTGACGGATTGCATGTCCATCACGAAACTGCCGATACTGCCCTGTATCAACTGGAGTTTGCTGAAGATGTCATCCTCGATGCAAACGGGTTTGCCGCACAGGTCCGCCGCTCAGACGCCTGACTGGCGCAGCACGCGGGGCAGCATCTCGGGCAAATCCTCGGCAATCAGACCGGGACCATGGGCCAGCGCGCAATCCACATGCAGCCGCGCGCCCATGCAGGCCGCGTCTTCCGGGCCAAAGCCCCGCGCCAGCAACCCGCAGATCACCCCTGCAAGCACATCCCCCGCACCCGCAGTCGCCAGCCATGGCGCGTGCCTGTCCCGCAGGCTGGCATGGATGGCGACAGCACCGTCGGGCGTTGCGATCACCGTGTCCACCCCCTTGAACAGCACAGTCGCGCCGATACTGCGCGCGGCCTCCAGCGTGGCGTCGGTCTTGGCCATCTTCTTGCCCGACAATGCGCCTGACAATTCGGGCCACAGCCGCGCGAACTCGCCCCCATGCGGGGTCAGCACACAGGCTCCATGCACCAGCGCACGCAACTGGGCGTCGCGCGCGATCAGGGTCAGGGCATCTGCGTCGAGGACAGTTGGCCGCCGCGCACTCAACACGGCCGCAACCAGTGCCGCGGCGCGCGCGTTCACACCAAGCCCCGGACCAAGGCAGCAAGCTGTTATCCGCGGATCGATTAACAGCCGTGGCACGGCCTTCGGCTCGGGTATGGGCTGCAACATGACGGCATCCAGCCGCGCGGCATTCTCGATCAGTGCACCAGGCGGGCAGCCGAGCGTCACAAGCCCGGCCCCGATGCGCAGCGCCGCGCGCGCGGCCAGTCGCGCCGCCCCGCCCTTCCCCACGCCACCGGCCAGAACCAGCACATGACCATGCGTGAACTTGTGCCCCGATCGCTTGGCCAGCCGCGTCAGATCACCGCCCCCGACATCGCGCGCAACTGACGCGCCTTCTCCCAGCGCAGCGACCTCGGCACCAAGCCCGATATCGGCCACGCGCAAGACTCCCGACATGGTGCCACCCGGCAAAAGCATATGGCCAGGCTTCGGGGTCTGGAAACTGACTGTCAGATCAGCCCCGCGCGGCAGATAGCCAGCTTCGGCCCGCACCTGCCCCGAATCGGCACACAGGCCCGACAGGATATCAACCGCGACAATTCGCGCGCCCCGCGCTTGCGCCAGCGCGAGGGGCCGCCAGAAGCGCTCTGCCAATGGTCGGGTCAACCCTGAACCGAATAACGCGTCAATAACGATCACCCCGTCGAGCGACACCGAATCGAGCGTCCGCGCGATCGGGCCGAATGCTCCCCAGGCCTGTGCATTGGCCTGCGCATCCGGTGTGGCGGGGTCCAGCGGTGCCCACAGGGCAACCTGCCAGCCCCGCCGCGCAAACTGCCGCGCGATCACATAACCGTCGCCCCCGTTGTTCCCCGGACCGCAGAACACCACGACACGACGCGCGGCCTCGGGCCACAGGTCGCGGATAGCGCCCACCACCCCTGCGCCCGCCCGTTCCATCAACTCAAGCCCAGAGGTTGCGCCCGACTCGATTGCCGCCATTTCTACGGCGCGCATTTGAGCAGATGAGAGGATTTCAGTCATTTCAGGAATCGTCCATTCATTTTCTGCACAATATTTAATCTCTTTGCATATATATTATGCTCAGCGATGGATTCGCCAGCCTCCCGATCCCCTCGTGGACCCTGGCGCATTGTCGTCGCAAGTCTAAAATGATCTGAACAGGGCAGACTGACCAGAGGTCGGCGAACAAGCGGGAGCGCGGGCATGAAGAAGATCGAGGCCATCATCAAGCCTTTCAAACTGGATGAGGTCAAGGAGGCGCTGCAAGAGATTGGCGTGCAGGGTCTTTCGGTGGTCGAAGTGAAAGGCTTCGGGCGGCAGAAAGGGCATACTGAACTCTATCGCGGTGCGGAATATGTGGTCGATTTCCTGCCCAAGGTGAAAATCGAGGTCGTCCTGCCCGATGCGCAGGTTGATGACGCTGTCGAAGCCATCGTTGCCGCTGCGCGTACTGACAAGATCGGGGATGGCAAGATTTTCGTTTCGCCTGTCGAACAGGCCATCCGCATCCGCACTGGCGAAAGCGGCGACGACGCGCTCTGACCATCAGGATTTCCTGGGCCGCAGCCCGCGAAAAGACTTACAAACAAGAGGGAAAAGACATGAGTTCAGCAGACGTTCTCAAACTTATGAATGATGAGGATATCGCCTATCTTGATATTCGTTTCGTCGACCCACGCGGTCGCATGCTGCATGTGACCATCATCAGTGATCTGGTCGATGAGGACTTTCTGGAAGAAGGCTTCATGTTCGACGGGTCTTCCGTGCCGGGCTGGAAAGGCATCGAAGCCTCGGACATGAAACTCGTGTTCGACCTGAACTCGGTCTATATCGACCCGTTCTATGCTGAAAAGACGCTGGCCATCCATGCCTCGATCGTCGAGCCCGACACCAACGAACCCTATGAGCGCGACCCGCGCGGCACGGCCGAAAAGGCCGAGGCCTACCTGAAATCCACCGGGATCGGCGATGTGTCCTATTTCGGGCCGGAAGCGGAATTCTTTGTCTTTGACAGTGTGAAATTCAGCGACAAGATCAACAAGGTCAGCTTCGAGGTCGATGCCGAAGAAGCCGCCTGGAACACCGACACAAGCTATGAGCATGGCAACTCGGGCAACCGCCCCGGCGTCAAGGGCCATTACTTCGCCATGAACCCGGTGGATGCCAACCAGGACATGCGCTCGGAAATGCTGACGACCATGAAAGACATGGGCATGAAGGTGGACAAGCACCATACAGAGGTGGCCTCCGCACAGCATGAACTTGGCCTGATCTTCTCCTCGCTGACAAAGCAGGCTGACGAGATCATGAAATACAAGTATGTCATCAAGAACGTGGCCGACGCCTATGGCAAGACCGCGACTTTCATGCCCAAGCCCGTCAAGGGCGACAACGGGACCGGCATGCATGTCAACATGTCGATCTGGAAAGACGGCAAGCCGCTGTTTGCGGGCGATAAATATGCCGACCTGAGCCAGGAGGCGCTGTGGTTCATTGGTGGCATCCTGAAACATGCCAAGACGCTGAACGCTTTCACCAACCCGTCAACCAACAGCTACAAGCGCCTGATCCCCGGCTTTGAAGCGCCCGTTCTGCGCGCCTATTCGGCCCGCAACCGGTCGGGCTGTATCCGCATCCCGTGGACCGAAAGCCCGAAGGCAAAGCGCGTCGAAGCCCGTTTTCCGGACCCGTCGGCCAACCCCTATCTGGCTTTCTCGGCGCTCTTGATGGCAGGGATTGACGGGATCAAGAACAAGATCGACCCGGGCCCCGCATCCGACAAGGACCTGTACGATCTGCCGCCCGAGGAACTGGAAGGCATCCCGACTGTCTGCGCATCGCTGCGCGAGGCACTGGATTCGCTGGCAGCCGATCACGATTTCCTGCTGGCAGGCGACGTGTTCACCAAGGACCAGATCATGGCCTATATCAATCTGAAATGGGAAGAAGTGTATGCTTACGAGCACACCCCCCATCCGATTGAATACAGCATGTACTATAGCTGCTGAGATCCTGAACCTGAACGAAAAGCCCCCGCATGTCGGGGGCTTTTTGCTGAGCGGGGCTTGAGGGGCTGCCGCCCCGTCGCCATTGTCGCTCGGACCAATGGCGCAACAATGACGACCTCCCTGCCTCAAGGGGAACACGTCCCCCTTGAGAAACCCCGTGGATTATTTTTCCAGGATGACTGGATCAGCGGCTGAGACCGGCGGCCAGCGCGGGCTGATCGAGGGCTGCAAAACCATAATGGCGCAGCCAGCGCAGGTCGGATTCAAAAAAGGCCCGCAGGTCGGGAATGCCGTATTTCAGCATCGCGATCCGGTCGATCCCCAGCCCGAACGCAAAGCCCTGCCAGATATCGGGGTCGATCCCGCCCGCGCGCAGCACATGCGGATGCACCATGCCGGAGCCCAGGATTTCAAGCCAGTCCTTCCCCTCGCCGATCTTCAACTGCCCGCCCTCCCAGCTACAGCGGATATCAACCTCGGCTGACGGCTCGGTGAAGGGGAAATGGCTGGCACGAAAGCGCAACTCGACCTCATCGACCTCGAAGAAACTGCGGCAGAATTCCTCGAGCGTCCATTTCAACTGCGCCATCGTGATGTCGCGGTCAATCGCCAGACCTTCGACCTGATGGAACATTGGTGTGTGGGTCTGGTCCATGTCCATGCGGTAGACCCGGCCCGGCGCGATCACGCGGATCGGCGCGCCCTGATCCTGCATCGCGCGGATCTGGACCGGGCTGGTATGGGTGCGCAACACATGCGGCGGGCGGTTATCGCCTGCGGCGCGGTGCAGGTAGAACGTGTCCATCTCCTGACGCGAGGGGTGTTCGGGCGCGATGTTCAGCGCATCGAAATTATACCAGTCGGATTCGATCTGCGGGCCTTCTGCGACCGCGAAGCCCATATCGGCGAAGATCGCCGTCAGTTCATCCATGACCTGGCTGATCGGATGGATCGTGCCCATGCGGCGGGGACGCCCCGGCAAGGTGACATCCAGCCATTCCGACTGCAACCTTGCATCCAGCACGGCATCTTCCAGCGCCGCGCGCCGGGCTTTCAACGCCGCGTCGATCTCGGATTTCAGCGCATTGAGTGCGGGACCCGCCACCTGCCGGCCTTCCGCGCTCATCTGGCCAAGCTCGCGCATCCTCGCACTGATTTCGCCCTTCTTGCCAAGCGCGGCAAGGCGCACGGCCTCCAGCGCATCGCCATCTGCGGCGCGGGCGACCTGTTCCAGATATTTGTCCCGAAGCTCTGCGAATGCGTCCATGTTCTGCCTCTTGTGCCGCGACCCGATGCCAGCTTCGGGTAGCGGCTTGCCTGCGGGAATGCAACCCGCTCAGAGCGCGAGCAACTGCGCCGCAATGGTGAAATAGATCAGCACCCCCAGCACATCGGCGATGGAGGTGACCAGAGGCCCGGATGCCGCAGCAGGGTCGCGGTCCAGCTTGGCGAAGATGAACGGCAGGCACATGCCGATCAGCGCCCCGATCAGGACAATCGTCACCATGGCAAGCGCCACGACAAACGCAATCTCCGGTCCACCGCGCCACACGCCAATCACCGATACGGCGGCCGCCATTGTCAGCCCGAGCGCCAGCGCGATCAGGACTTCGCGCGACAGAAGGCGCCCGAAATCCGCCAGGCGCACGTCCCCTGTCGCCAGCGCCCGCACCATCAGCGTGGCCGATTGCGTCCCCGCATTGCCGCCGGACGCGATCAGCAAGGGCAGGAAGAACAGAAGCGACAGATGGGCGGCGATGGTTTCTTCGAAATAGGCGATCCCGGCACCCGAGAAGATATTGCCGAAGACCAGCAGCACCAGCCAGAAGATGCGCGCCCGATACAGGACCGAGATGGTCGCATCGGCGACCGAGATCTCCAATGGCGTGACCATCGAGCCCTTGTAGAAATCCTCTGTCACTTCCTCGGCGGTCACGTCCATCGCGTCATCGGCCGTCACGATACCGACAAGCCGGTCATTGTTGTCCAGCACCGGCAGCGCCAGCAGGTCATAACGCGCGACCAGTCGCGCGGCCTCCTCCTGTTCTTCATCGGCGCGCACCCAGACAGGTTCGGTATCCATCACCTCGGACACCCGCTGGCGCGGCCGCGCTGTCAGAAGGTCGCGCAGTTCGATCACACCGATCAGCTTGCGGTCCTCGTCGATGATATAGGCCGAATAGATTGTCTCAGCCTCGATGGCCTGCATGCGCAGGGCCTCGATGGCCTGGGTGGAAGACATTTCGGGTTTCAGCGTCGCATAGTCCGAGGTCATGACCGAGCCGACGGTCCATTCCTCATAGGCAGCCAGTCGGCGCAGGTCTTCGCGCTCCGCCTTTGTGAAAGCGGGCAGGATCGCCTCCTGCGCCTCTTCATCCAGTTGCTTGAAGAGGTCGGCGCGTTCATCATGGCTCATCGCGGTCATCAGGGCGACCAGTTCGCGCCGGGGAATGCGCGTGGCAAGGCCGATCTGGGCACGCGGGCGCAGGTAGCCCAGCAATTCGGCCTGATCATGCAATGGCAGCAGACGCATGGCCGCCAGATCATCGCCATCGTCCAGTTCCTCGATCAGCGCGGCTATATCTGCCAGCTCCTGGCTCTCCAGAAACTCGCTGACCACGGAATGTTGCTGTTCGCGCAGAAGCCGCGCCACTTCGACCGCGATGAAGGCCGCATCGAACCCGGCACCCTCGTTATCCGGATCGAAGCGCACATCGCTCAGTGGTGTCTGGATGGTCATGACCAAGCCCCCGTGTCTTTGCGCGACACATCGGGCGGTCCGGTCACTCCCGGAAGGCAGCCCGCATGGCGCGCGGTTGTGATCTTTGTGACAAGGCGATGCGTGCATGACACGCCCGACTGGAACTGCCGTCCATTATTGTCTCACCAATTTGCGCAGACCAGACCGGGCTGCAGGCGTGCAATTACGGGGAAAAGCACCGAAAGTCAAATGCCTGAATGCGCCGGAACGGCGCGACGACAGCCCGCATGAATCGGGTAGAGGTCTCAGGTCGGGCCTAGGCCTTGTCCCCGCCTTTGCCAGCCTTCGCGGCAGGACGCGCGCAGGCGATGACGCGATTGCGCCCTTCCGATTTGGCGCGATAGAGCGCCTGATCCGCAGCCTTGAGGATGGTGTCGAGACAGGTTCCGTCGCGTCCCAACACCCCGATCCCGGCAGAGACCGTGACCGGCGGCAAGGACTGCCCCGAGGCGGTCAGCGAAATCTCCGCAATCATCCTGCGCAGGGTTTCGGCATATTCGATCGCAGCAGGTTCGTCATGCGCCACGCATAACACCACGAATTCTTCGCCACCGAGGCGGCAGGGCTGGGCGTTGTCGTCGCCCAGCAGGGTCAGGGTCCGGCCAACCTCTTTCAGGACCAGATCCCCCGCTTCATGACCGAAGCTGTCATTGAATGTCTTGAAATGGTCGATATCAAGCGCGATCAGCGACAGGGCCTTGCCCTCCCGCTCGGCCAGTTTGATCTCGCGCCGCGCGTGTTCCGTGAACCAGCGCCGGTTCCACAGACCCGTAAGCGGGTCACGGACGGATTTGTCGTGCAGTTCCTGACGCAAGCGGACATTGGCCACCGCAAGGCTGATCTGCTCGCCGCAGATCAGTGAGATATCCCAGCGGTTGCGCAGAACCTCGGCGCGCATATGGCGCATGATCCCGCCTTCCTCGAAACCGTCAAAGACGATGTGCATCAGACCGATCGTCTCTCCATGCGCGATGATCGGCAGGCAGAAATAGGGTGTTCCGGGCTTGCCGACATGGTCGCAGGCGAATTCGATGGGCTTGGATCCATAGGCATAGGCCCGACCGCGCCGCAGGGCCCAGCAGTCATCCGGCAGGATATGGGATGCAAAATCGGGGGACGTGCCCCAGCTGACCACGCATTCCAGCATGCTGCGGGAGGTGTCATAGATATAAAGTGCACCCTCGGCTTCGGGGATCAGCGTATGCATGGCGCGCCGGATCACCATTAGCAACTCATCAAAGGATTTCGCCGAATAGAGCCATTCGCTGGTCAGGGCCAGCAACTGG
The DNA here is from genome assembly GCA_007131465.1 of Paracoccaceae bacterium. Classification (GTDB taxonomy): domain Bacteria; phylum Pseudomonadota; class Alphaproteobacteria; order Rhodobacterales; family Rhodobacteraceae; genus Roseinatronobacter. Next base: position 277 of record SLQN01000434.1, on the reverse strand, counting down.
CGCTCTGACTGGCGCAGCGCTTCGGTGTGGCGCATTTCCTCGTTCTGCGCTTCCAGAAGCTTGCGTTCGGTCACATCGCGCATGGTCGAGATAAAATGCGTGTGCCGCCCGGAAGAATCATATACCGGCGTGACCTTCAGATCGACCCAGAATCCCTCTCCGGATTTGGTGTAGTTCAGGATATCAACCCGGATCTCGCGGCGCTGCCGGCAGGCAAGCTCGATCTGGCGCGCGGTCGCGGAATCGGTCTCGTCCCCCTGAAGCAGGCTGCCGGGCT
>SLQN01000329.1 GCA_007131465.1 Paracoccaceae bacterium | reverse complement strand
CTGCATATAGCCCACCAGCACGCCATCCTCGATCAGGACATTGCGGGCCGATGGCGTGCCTTCGTCATCAATGGTGATCGACCCGCGCCGGTCGGGAATTGTGCCGTCATCCAGAACTGTCACGCCTGGCGCGGCCACCTGCTGGCCCATCAGCCCGGCAAAGGCAGAACTGCCCTTGCGGTTGAAATCGCCTTCCAGCCCGTGGCCCACGGCTTCATGCAGCAAGATACCGGGCCAGCCGGGGCCAAGCACGACATCCAGGACACCGGCAGGCGCGGGTTCGGCGCGCAGGTTGACAAGTGCTATGCGCAGCGCCTCTTGCGCCATGCCCTGCCATGCGGGCCGCGCCATCACGCCTTCCAGCCCTGCGCGCCCGCCACCCCCGGCCGAGCCTGATTCGCGCCGTCCGTCCTGATCGACAATGACCGAGATATTGAGCCGCGACATCGGGCGCGTGTCGCGCACGATCCGGCCTTCCGGGCGCAGGATCTCGATCTGTTGCAATGTCGCCGCCATCGAGACCGAGACCTGCACCACGCGCTTGTCGCGCCCGCGGACGTAATCATCGATCTCGCGCAGCAGGTCCAGTTTGGCTGCGAAACTGGCGCCGGCAATCGGGTTGATGTCCGTGTAAAGGCGTCGGTTCGTGGACATGGGCGCATCCGCCAATGTGCCGCCGCCATCGCCCACGGCAAGTCGCGCGGTCTGCGCGGCCCGGCGCAGGGCGTCCATCGTCATATGCGTGGAATGGGCATAGCCCGTCACTTCGCCGCGCACGGCCCGCAGGCCGAACCCTTCGGACGCGTTGTAGCTGGCCGACTTTATCCGCTGATCATCAAGCACGAGGGATTCCGATACCCGGTTCTCGGCGAAGATTTCGCCGTCATCCGCCCCCGCCGTCGCATCGCGCAGAATCGCGAGCGCGGCATCGTGGTCGAAGATGGTCTCGAATGGGCGGAAAGCTGTCTCGGTCATGGCATATGCCTTTTGCTGGGGTCGCTGCGCCGCGGCGCAAACGAGTGTGCCTGTCCTTGATCCATATCAGGAAAGGCGATCTGTCGCAGCGGTTTTGCTTGTTTTGATCAACCTAATATGGTTTTAGAGAGAAAAATCTCAACGGGATTCCATCGCATGCCGTCGGATGCCGGACTCCTGCTGCAAGCGGCAGCCCTCGGCTGCATAATAACGGGAACAGATGATGCGATTTCTCTATGCCTCCTCGCCTCTGGCCGCAATCGTGACAGGGCTTGCTGCCCATGCTGCAGCCGCTGATGACCTGCTGCCAACCCTGCCGGTGCTGGGCGCGCCCGTGCCCGATGCAACCGGGCTGCAAACGCCCTACACGGCCTTGGCACGCGAGGTGGTGTTTCTGGACAATCTGCTTTTGTGGATTATCGTGCCGATCACTCTTTTTGTGACCGCGTTGCTGATCTGGGTGATCGTGTTCCATAATCGCAAGGCCAATCCCGAGCCCGCGCGCTTCACCCATAACACTCCTATCGAGGTCGCGTGGACCGTGATCCCGGCGCTGATCCTCCTTGTGATCGCAGTGTTCACCTTCCCGGCGCTGCGCCATCAGCAGATCATGCCCGAGGCCGATGTCACCATCAAGGCGACAGGTCTGCAATGGTATTGGGACTATGAATATGTCGATCATGGTGTGCAGTTCTCGCAATTCATGCTCGAACGTGACCAGTTGGCAGACTATGGCTACACTGATGATCTGTATTTGCTGGCGACCGACACGGCGATGGTGGTCCCTGTCGGGCGCAACGTCGTGTTGCAGGTGACGGCTGGGGATGTGATCCATGCCTGGACCGTGCCAGCCTTCGGCGTGAAACAGGACGGCATTCCCGGCAGGCTCGCGGAATTGTGGTTCAATGCCGAAGAAGAGGGGATCTATTTCGGCCAGTGTTCGGAACTCTGCGGCATCAACCACGCTTACATGCCTATCACCGTGAAGGTGGTGAGCGAAGCCGAATACATCGCGTGGCTCGAACGGCAAGGCGCTGATCTGGCCGCCGCACCCGAATGGATGCAGCGTCATATCGAGGTTGCACAGGCCGACTGAGGGCGCGGGGCGCTTTGCGCCGCGCCACTGCTGACAAGGTAGCCAGATGACAGATGTTCGCGTCGATGTTCCCAAGGCCGCTGCGCCGCTTGCCGAAACCGGCGAGGCGCAGTTCGGGGATTATGTCGCCCTGCTGAAGCCGCGCGTCATGTCGCTGGTGGTGTTCACGGCGCTGGTGGGGCTTCTGGTCGCGCCGGGGGCGCTGCACCCGATCGAGGCGCTTGCGGCCATCATCTTCATCGCGTTGGGGGCCGGGGCGTCCGGCGCGCTGAACATGTGGTGGGACGCCGATATCGACCGGATCATGAAGCGCACTTCGCGCCGCCCGATTCCGGCGGGAAAGATCGCACCCTCCGAGGCAATGGCGCTGGGATTCGCGCTGTCGGGGATCTCGGTGATCATGCTGTGGCTGGCGACGAATGCGCTCGCGGCGGCGCTTCTGGCCTTCACGATCTTCTTCTATGCCGTGATATATTCGATGTGGCTCAAGCGGGCGACACCACAGAACATTGTGATCGGCGGCGCTGCCGGCGCCTTCCCCCCGATGATCGGCTGGGTTGCCGTGACGGGCCATGTCAGCCTTGAAGCTTGCCTGATGTTCATGCTGATCTTCATGTGGACCCCGCCGCATTTCTGGGCCTTGGCGCTGTTCATGAAAAGCGACTATCACAAGGCTAATGTGCCGATGCTGACAGTCACCCATGGCCGCAAGGCCACCCGGGCGCATATCCTTGTCTATACCATCGCCCTTGTGCCTTTTGCGCTGGCCGCAGGATTTACCAGCATTGGCGGGCCAGTTTATCTGACGCTGGCACTGGGTCTGAACCTGATGTTCGTGCAAGGCGCGGTTGCCATCTGGCGGCGCGATGAGGCGCGGGCCGAAGCCGACAGTTATGCGACCGAGAAGCGCGTGTTCCGGTTTTCGCTGGCCTATCTGTTCGTGCTTTTCGGCGCGATTCTGGCCGAAAGGGTGCTGGCGCTGATACCGGCCTACGCACAATTCGCCGCGCAATTCCATATTCTGGAGGTGTTCTGATGGCCATCACCCGCGAACATGACCTGCACCGGCGTCGCGCTGGGCGCAATATCGGGCTGGCGGTCGTACTGGTGGCCTTCATCGCGCTGGTGTTCGGGCTGACCATCGCCAAGGTTTCCGGTGGGGGGGCCTTGCAAGCCTACGACCATTCGTACCGCCCTGCCATGGACCCTGACAATGTGAGGTTTCCGCAAAGATGATCGCTATCTGGAACAGACTTTCCGGTATTCAGAAGACAGCCGCGCAGACAACGGCAGTTGTTCTGTTCATGGGCGCAATGGGCTGGGCGGCCGTGCCGCTTTATGACCTGTTCTGCCGGGTGACAGGTTACGGCGGGACGACCAACACCGCAAGCGCTGCGACCGGGGTTGTGCTCGACCAGACAATGCGTGTGCGGTTCGACGCCTCGGTTGCGCGTGAATTTCCGTGGAATTTCCGCCCTGTCGAGCGTGTCAGCGAGATAAAAATCGGCGAGGTCGGGCTGGCCTTCTACGAAGCGCATAATCCCACGGACACGCCGATTGCCGGGACAGCCAGCTATAACGTGTCCCCCTACGAGGCGGGGCGCTTCTTCACCAAGATCGACTGTTTCTGCTTCGAGTTGCAGGTCTTGCAACCCGGCGAGACGGTGCTGATGCCGGTGACCTATTTCGTTGATCCCGATATCATCCTAGACCGCGATGCCCGTGGGACGCATACGATCACCTTGTCCTACACGTTCCATGCCACCGAGATCCCGGCCGACTATGTCGCGCCCGATCCCGCAATGACAAACTGAACTCGCGCAAAAGATCCGAGCCTACCTGAGGGAAACACCACATGGCCAACGCGAAGAACCACGATTATCACGTCCTGCCGCCATCCATCTGGCCCTTCGTGGCCGCTGTCTCGGCCTTCGTCATGCTGTTCGGGGCGGTCCTGTGGATGAATGACAGCGGGCCCTGGCTGTTTCTGGCCGGGTTCGCGGGCGTCCTTTATGTCATGTTTGAATGGTGGAAGGACGTGATCGTCGAATCGCATTCCGGCGACCATACGCCTGTGGTGACCCTCGGCCTGCGCTACGGGTTCATCCTGTTCGTGATGTCGGAAATCATGTTCTTCGCGGCCTGGTTCTGGAGCTTCTTCAAGCATGCCATGTATCCGATGTATACTTACGTCGGGACCGAATATGTCCAGCCGGTGGTCTATGCGGTGAACGCGTTCGACCTGCCGCTGATAAACACTCTTGTCCTGCTGCTGTCGGGCTGCGCTGTGACCTGGGCGCATCACGAACTGGTGCATGGCGGCAGCCGCAAGAATGTCGAATGGGGCCTGCTGCTGGGGGTGATTCTGGGCATCGCCTTCACCCTCCTGCAAGGCTATGAGTACATCTATCTGATCACCGAGCGTGGCTATGATTTCGCGGGCGATGTGTTCTATGCAAATTTCTTCATGGCGACGGGCTTTCACGGCGTGCATGTCATCATCGGGACGATCTTCCTGGCGGTGTGCTATTTCCGCGTGCGGGCAGGGCATTTCACGGCGGAACGCCATGTCGGGTTCGAAGCCGCCGCATGGTACTGGCATTTCGTCGATGTGGTGTGGTTGTTCCTGTTCTTCGCGGTCTATATCTGGGGCATGTAAGCCCTCAACCCGGGTCAATCTTGCAGGGGCGCGCACTGAGGGGTGCGCGCCTTTGCGTATGAAAGGTGTTACGTAGCCAATGCTTCGCCGCATGATCATTCCCACCCTGTTCGGGCTGGCAGGCTGCGCTGTCCTTGTGGCCTTGGGGCTGTGGCAGCTTGACCGAGCCGACCAGAAGGCCGCGCTGATTGCCGAGATGGAAGCGCGCATTTTTGAGACGCCGCAACCTTTGCCGATGGCAGTGTCGGAGGCGGATCGCTATCTGCCGGTCGAACTGTCGGGCCGCTTTCTGCCCGATCATGTCTTCGTCATGGCGGCGCGGCGGACCGAGGGGCCGGGCTTTCACCTGTTGCAGGCCTTCGAGGCCGCAGACGGGCGGCGTATTATTGTCGAGCGCGGCTTTCTGCCCGAAGCTGCGCGCGCCGCATCTGCGCTGGTCAGCACCGAGGCCGCGCAGCTTGCCGGAAACCTGCACTGGCCGCGCGACACCAACCGCCACACGCCAGCCTATGACGCAGGCCGCAATCTGGCCTTCGGGCGCGACCTGCCGGAGCTTGCGCAATTGTTGCAGACCGAGGAAACCCTTGTCGTCCTGCGCCAGTCGAACCCAGTGCATCCGGTCATTCAGCCCGTCCCGGTCTATAATGTCACCGTCCCGGACCCGCATCTGGGCTATGCGGTGCAATGGTTTTTGATGGCCCTTGCGTGGGCGGGGATGACAGTTTTCTTTCTGTGGCGTATCAGGACGCCACGCGACTGAAGGACAGGCGAAAGATGCAGTATATTTCCACCCGCGGGGCGGCCCCGGTGCTTGAGTTTGAGGCGACGATGCTGACCGGGCTTGCGCGCGATGGCGGGCTGTATCTGCCCGAGCATGTGCCACCGATGACGCAGGCCGAAATTGCGGGGCTGGCGGGGCAAAGCTATGAGGAGCAGGCCTTCGCCATCATGCGTCCGTTCATCGGCCAGACCTTTTCTGACGCAGAATTTCGCGGGCTGATCGACACCGCCTATGCCGGGTTCGGCCACCCGGCGCGCGCGCCTGTCAAGCAACTCGCCCCCAATCATTTCCTGCTGGAATTGTTCCACGGCCCCACGCTGGCGTTCAAGGATTTCGCCATGCAACTGATCGGGCAGTTGTTTGAGGCATCGCTTCAACGCTCGGGCAATCGGGTCACGATTGTCGGCGCGACCTCGGGCGATACTGGATCTGCGGCAATCGAAGCGTTTCGTGGCTTGGAGAACGTGGATGTCTTCATCCTCTATCCGCATGGCCGCGTTTCGGACGTGCAGCGCCGCCAGATGACCACACCTTCCGAGGGCAATGTCCATGCGCTGGCGATTGACGGCGATTTCGACACCTGCCAGGCGCTGGTCAAGGACATGTTCAATGATTTCGACTTCCGCGATTCCGTGCATCTGGCCGGGGTCAATTCGATCAACTGGGCGCGGGTGCTGGCGCAGGTCGTCTATTTCTTCTCTGCCGCTGTCAGCCTCGGTGCGCCGCACCGGCCTGTCAGTTTCACGGTTCCCACCGGCAATTTCGGCGATATCTTCGCCGGCTACATTGCCCGCCAGATGGGGCTGGCGATTGAAAGCCTTGTCGTGGCAACGAATCACAATGACATCCTGCACCGCGCGCTGGGCTCGGGCGGGTATGTGACCGACGGGGTCAAGCCCTCGATCAGCCCGTCGATGGACATTCAGGTCAGCTCCAATTTCGAGCGCGCGCTGTTTGACGCCTATGGGCGCGACGGGGGGGCTGTGGCGCAACTGATGGGCGAACTCAAGGCAGGCGGCGGGTTCCGGATCAGCCAGGGCGCGCTGGAATATCTGCGGGACTGTTTCGGGTCGGGCCGCGCCTCGGAAGAGGAAACATCGGCCACGATCACGCGCATTGCCCGGACCACGGGAGAGGTGTTGTGTCCGCATTCCGCAGTGGGGGTGCATGTGGCCGAAGCGCATCTGTGCGCCACGCCGATGATCACTCTGGCGACGGCCCATCCGGCCAAGTTTCCCGATGCTGTCGAGGATGCGACCGGACAGCGCCCGGCCTTGCCCGCGCGCATGGCCGATCTGTTCGACCGTCCCGAGCGCATGACGCGCCTGCCGAACGACCTGCGCGCCGTGCAGGCCCTGATCCGTGAGCGGCGCGCAGCATGAGCACTCAGATCACCACGCTGCCCAACGGGTTTCGGATTGTCACCGAACCGATGCCGGGGCTGGAATCGGCGGCAATCGGGCTGTGGATCGAAGCGGGCGCGCGCCATGAACACCGCGATCAGAACGGCGTTGCGCATTTTCTGGAACATATGGCCTTCAAGGGCACGGCCCGGCGCAGCGCCTTGCAGATTGCCGAGGAAATCGAGGATGTGGGCGGCTATATCAACGCCTATACCTCGCGCGAGATGACGGCCTATTACGCCCGGGTGCTGCGGCCCGATGTGCCGCTGGCGCTGGATATCATCGCTGATATCGTGCTCAACCCGGCCTTTGACGCGCGCGAGATCGAGGTCGAGCGCGGGGTCATCTTGCAGGAAATCGGGCAGACACTGGACACGCCCGATGACATCATCTTTGACTGGTTGCAGGAAACCGCCTATCCCGACCAGCCTATCGGGCGTTCGATCCTTGGACCGTCCTTGCGGGTTGAGAGTTTCACCGAAGCCGACCTGCGCGGCTTCGTGGGGTCGCATTACGGGCCGGGGCAGATGATTCTGTCGGCTGCGGGCGCAGTGGATCACGACCGCCTTGTGCGCCTGGCCGAGCCGCTATTCGCGCATCTGCCGAGCAAAGCGGCGCAACCTGTCGCGCGCGCGCGCTTCGCGAATGGGGAACGGCGCGAAATGCGCGGGCTGGAACAGGCGCATTTCGCGCTTGCGCTTGAAGCCCCGCATTACCGGGACGCGGATTTCTATACATCGCAGGTCTTTTCGGGGGCGCTGGGGGGCGGCATGTCCTCGCGCCTGTTCCAACGCCTGCGCGAGGACAAGGGCTTGTGCTACACGGTCTTCGCGCAATCCGCGGCCTATAGTGATACCGGCATGATCACGATATATGCAGGCACAGGGGCTGCGGAAATCGGCACTCTGGCAGTCCTGACCATAGACGAGTTGAAACGTGCCGCCGAAGACATGTCCGAGGCCGAAGTTGCCCGCGCCCGCGCGCAGATGAAGGCGGGCTTGCTGATGGGGCTGGAAAGCCCTTCCGCTCGGGCGGAACGGCTGGCCAAGCTGTTGTCGATCTGGGGCCGCGTGCCTGATGTGTCCGAGGCGACTGCGCGGATTGACTCCGTCACCGCCGCCGCCGCGCGCGTGCATGGGGCCGCGTTGATCGAACATTCCGGCCTTGCCTTGGCGCTTTATGGTCCGATTGACAGCGCGCCGAGCCTCGCGGCACTCAGCACCCGTCTGGCGGCCTGATGCTGGGTCTGCGTGGCAAGCTGCAACTGGTGACCGAGCGGATGGTGCTGCGCCTGCCGCAGCATGGGGATTTCCGGCAATGGTCGGCGTTGCGCCGTCAGTCCGAGGGGTTTCTGGCCCCCTGGGAGCCGACATGGTCGAATGACCACCTGACACGGCGCGCCTTCACCAATCGGGTCAGCTGGGCGGCGCGCTGTCTTCGAACGGATACGGCCTTGCCACTGTTTTTGCTGCGTAAGGACGATGACGCACTGATCGGGGCGATCACGCTGGACAATATCCGGCGCGGCCCGGCACAGGCGGGGTCCTTGGGCTACTGGGTGGGCGCGCCTTTTGTGCGGCAAGGCTATATGCATGAAGCGATCGGGGCGGTCGTGCATCATGCCTTCACGCAGATGGACCTGTCGCGGATCGAAGCCGCCTGTCTGCCCGAGAATGCAGCCTCGCGCGGGGTGCTGGAACGGACGGGGTTCAAATATGAAGGCGTGGCGCAAAGCTATCTTCAGATCAACGGACGCTGGCGTAACCATGTGCTTTATGCCAATCTGCGCCATGATCGGCGCGGGCGCACCGATGCGGGCTGATCGGTGCAATTGCTTGCGCCGGGCGCGCGCGCTGCAGTTGCCGGGGCCGGGTTTCT
>SLQN01000466.1 GCA_007131465.1 Paracoccaceae bacterium | reverse complement strand
CCCCATGCAACTCTCGGCCAACCTCAACATCATGATCAACGCCGCGCGCAAGGCGGGCCGGTCGCTGGTCAAGGATTTCCGCGAGGTCGAGAACCTTCAGGTGTCCTCCAAATCCGCAGGCGATTTCGTGTCCCGCGCCGATATCGCGTCGGAAAAGATCATCCGCGAGATGCTGATGGACGCCCGCCCCAACTATGGCTGGCTGGGCGAGGAATCGGACCCGGTGGAGGGCAAGGACCCGACACGCCGCTGGATCGTCGATCCCCTCGACGGGACCACGAATTTCCTGCACGGGCTGCCGCATTGGGCCGTCTCCATCGCGCTGGAATTCAAGGGCGAGATCGTGGCCGCCGTCGTCTATGACCCGGCCAAGGATGAACTCTATTTCGCTGAAAAGGGCCTCGGGTGTTTCATGAATGACCGCCGGATGCGGGTGTCGAACCGCGCAGTCATGACCGAATGCATCTTTGCCACCGGCATCCCCTATGCCACCAAGAAGACCCTGCCCGCCATGCTGCACGATCTGGCGCAACTGATGCCTGTCAGCGCGGGCGTGCGGCGCTGGGGGTCGGCGGCGCTGGATCTGGCCTATGTGGCGGCAGGGCGGTATGACGGGTTCTGGGAACGCGAAGTGCACCCCTGGGACATCGCCGCAGGCATGCTTCTGGTGCGCGAGGCCGGGGGCTTTGTTGCCCCGATCCGCCCCGACACCAATATTCTGGAGCGCGGCGAGATCATTGCCGCGAATTCCGCGATTTTCGACAGTCTGACGACGGTTCTGCGTAGCCGCCCCTGACCGGGCCTAGCGGCGCAGGAACGCATCCGAAAAGCCCATGCGCCGCACCTGCGATAGCGCAGAATGGGCGCTGGACCCCGCAGCGAAGGGGCCGACTGTCACCACATGCAACCCGCGCGCGCTGTGGATGCGGGCGGGCAGACCTGCATGTTGCAAGCGTGCGCGCAGCCGGGTTGCATTGGCAGGCACGGCAAAGCTGCCGACCTGCACTGTCGCCCCGGCCCGCGCCGCAGGGGCCGCGCGCGCGGTCGGGCGTGCGTGGCTGCCATCCGGCAGGGCGATGGGCGCATGTGGATCATGGCCCGCGCCCGTGTGGATGGGCGACAGGAACAATGCCGGGCTGGTCACGCAGCGCACAAGCGGACGTCCCAGCGTGGTATCGACAAGCTGGCCGAAGGGCGCGCTGGCCGGGCAGGACGGATGCCGCCCGCTTGCATCCGCACGCGGCAAGGCCGGGGCGCGGCGTGGCTGGGCGGCCGCACGGCGCGGCGCAGGCGCGGCGACGGGCTGGGGAACCGGGCGGATCGGGGTGGTTGTCGGCGTGGTTGTCGGCGTGGTTGTCGGGGCCGGTGTCGGAGCAACCGTCGGGGCGAATGTGGCCTCCTGCGCAGTTTCCACAGGCTCGGCGGGTGGGGCCGCGTCCTCTGGGGTGTCCTGCGCGATGACTGTCGGCTCGGCACCACAGATGGGCTGACGGTCCGGCCCATAGCGCGGAATCCATGTCACTTCACCGCCGAAGGTCGAGCGCAGGAAGGCGCAGCCGCGGCTGTCCACATATTCACGCCCCTCGAAACTGGCAGGGGGCAGTTCGGCCGGGGCTGGCCCGTTGATCTGAGCCATAACTGGGGTCGCAAGGCCCGCCGTCAGACAAATCACCCAAGCGATGTTGCGCATCTTCACCCCCCGTCAGCAGCCACATCACAATGGCCCTGTCGCAGCATCAAAGTAAAGAGGATTCGCGGCTGGCTCCACATCATACAGTGCCGAAAATGCGATCCCCCGCATCCCCTAGTCCGGGCACGATATATCCTTTTTCGTTCAGATGGGAATCGACCGAAGCCGTGACGATCCGTACATCGGGATGTTCGCGCGCCATGCATGCCACACCTTCGGGCGCGGCCAAGAGGCAAATCAGGCAGATATCGTTTGCCCCTGCCTGCTTCAGCAAGCTGACGGCAGCCGCCGAGGAATTCCCGGTGGCCAGCATCGGGTCCACGGCGATGACCAGCCTGCCCGCCAGTTCGGGCGGCAGTTTGCTGTAATATTGCACGGGCTGGAGCGTTTCCTCGTCACGATACAGCCCGATGAAGCCGACCTTGGCGGTCGGGATCACATCGAGCACGCCATCCAGAAGCCCGTTTCCAGCGCGCAGGATCGACACGACCACCGGGTCGGCCCCGGCCAGCATCGGGGCGTCCATCTCGGTCAGGGGCGTGGTGACGCGCGCTTGCCGCAGCGGCAGGGCGCGCGCGGCCTCATAGGTCAGCAGAAGGCTGATCTCGCGCAGCAGGCGGCGGAAATCCTGACTGGAGGTGCGCGCGTCGCGCATCAGCGACAGCTTGTGCTGGACCAGCGGATGATCGACGAGGGTCAGTTTGGGATGGGTCATGGGGCCTCCAGTTTCTTGGCAATCCTTGCGCGTGTCGCGGTGTCGCAGAAGGCCGCGCCAAGCGCTGTCTGTGCAATTCCGGCAAAGACAGCATCATCCCAGTCGAACGCCTGTGTCAGCCGGTCATGCTCTCGCTGCATGTCAGTGCGGAAAAAGGGCGGGTCATCGGTGGAAACGGTCACCGCGACGCCCGCGCGACGCAACCTGTCGATCGGGTGCGATGCCCAGTCGGGATAGAGGCCCAGCGCGATGTTCGAGCCGGGACACACTTCCAGAACGACCCCGGTTTCGGCCAGTTGTGCGACCAACTCCGGATCCTCGATGGCGCGCACTCCATGCCCGATGCGTGCGACTCGCAGATGCTCCAGCGCGGCGCGCACCGATTCCGGCCCGCCCCATTCGCCCGCATGCGCTGTCAGCCCAAGCCCGGCTTCGCGCGCGGCATCGAAGGCATAGGTGAAATCGCTGGGGTGGAAGCGGGTTTCATCGCCCGCAATCCCGAAGCCGGTGATGAACGCCCCTGCAGTTTCCTGTGCGCAGCGCGCGATCTGGCGGGCTTTTTCGGGCCCGAAATGGCGGATGCAGGTGATGCAACCGCGCAGCGTGATGCCCATGCGCGCCTCGGCGTCACGGCTCGCGGCCTCGATTGCGGCCAGATAATCGCGCCAGGCGATCACATCGCCACCGCCGCAGAAATCGGGTGACAGGAAGGCCTCGGAATAGATGACACCGGATTGCGCGGATTGCTCCAGCACCGCCAGCGTCAGATCGTAAAAATCCTGCGGGCTGGTCAGGACCGTACAGGCGGCTTCGTAGACGCGCAGGAAATCGGGAAAATCGCGATAGCTGTAATGCCCGTCCGCGTCGAAGATGCCCGAGATGTCGATATGCCTGCGTTTCGCAAGGTCGCGGATAAAGGCGGGCGGGGCAGCACCTTCGAGATGAAGGTGCAACTCCAGCTTCGGCGTTTGGGGTGTGTCGGTCATAGGAAGCTCCGGCCTTTCCCTTCGGCGGCAATGCCCAGATGCGCGGCGATGCTGGCAGCAACGTCCACAAAGCCGCAATGGCCGATTTCGCCCGCACCCCTGCCCGCAACCAGAACTGGCACACGTTCGCGGGTATGCTCGGACCCCGGCGCGGTCGGGTCATTGCCATGATCGGCAGTGATGACCAGCATGTCACCGGGCCGTAAGGCGGAAACCGCGCGGCCTGCGACTGTGTCAAACCATTCCAGCGCGCGCGCATAGCCCGCCGCGTCGCGCGGATGACCAAAGAGCGAGTCGAACTCCACAAGGTTGCAAAAGGTCAGGGAACCGGGCGGCGCCCCGTCGATAAGCGCCAGCAGATGTTCGGAAAGTGCAAGATCATCCTTGCCCTTGTGGACGGCATCGATCCCCTGCCCCGAAAAAATATCGCCGATCTTGCCCACGGCATGCACCTGCCCGCCAGCGGCCTGCACCCAGTCGCACAGCGTTGGCGCAGGGGGCGCGATGGCATAATCGCGCCGGTTCGGCGTGCGGGAAAAGCCGCGCTGTGCATCTCCGCGAAAAGGGCGCGCGATCACGCGGCCAACCCGCATCTTGTGAAGCCGGGGGGCCAGATCCGCGCAAAGCCGATACAGCCTGTCCAGCCCGAAACTGTCCTCATGCGCGGCAATCTGAAACACGCTGTCGGCGGACGTGTAGCAGATCGGCCAGCCGGTGCGCAGATGCTCGGCCCCGAGTTCCGCGATGATCGGGATACCGGCCGCATGGCAGTTGCCCAAAATCCCTTCGACCCCGGCAAGCTGGCAGACCCGCGCCACGATATCGTCGGGAAAGGCGGGCTGCGTCTTGGGGAAATACGTCCAGTCCCACGGCACCGGAACACCCGCAAGCTCCCAATGCCCTGAAGGCGTGTCCTTGCCGCGCGACACTTCGGTCGCGGCCCCCCAAAGCCCGTGCGGCACAGCCTCAAGCCCCGGCGTTTCCGCGCCAGAGGCCAGACGGATCGCCGCCCCCAGCCCCAGCCCGTCCAGCACCGGAACGCGCAGCGGGCCGCTGCGCCCCTGATCACACAGGCCCCCAGCGCAGGCCTGCGCGATATGGCCCAGCGTGTTCGCGCCCAGATCACCGAAATCGGCAGCATCCGGGGCACCGCCACAGCCAACGGAATCCAGCACGACTAGAAACGCGCGTGGCATCAGAATTTTTCCATATGGCCCACGCCAAAGGCCCCGGGCAGCAGGTCGGCCACCGAGATGATCTGACGCGCCCCGCTCAGCGACGCCATGGTCACCCGCACATCCGGCGCGGCGAATTCGGCGATCTTCTGGCGGCAGCCTCCACAGGGTGGCACGGGCTGGGGGCTGTCAGCGACGACGACCAGTTCGGCAATCTCGCGCTCGCCCGCCGCACACATGGCCGCAATCGCGCCTGCTTCGGCGCATGTGCCTTCCGGATAGGCCACGTTCTCGACATTGCAGCCCGTGAACACGGCACCCGAACTGGTCCGCAGCGCAACGCCCACCTTGAATTCCGAATAGGGCGCATAGGCCATTTCACGCACCTTGCAGGCTGCATCGTAAAGCGACATTCGGACCTCCGGCAATTTGCGCAACATTGCGCCGCGCGGAAGGGGTTTGCAAGCCAAAGACACTGGTCCCGGATGCCCGCGCCGGACATGCCAGAAAACCGGGCCTTGCTGCCACTGGATATCTGTTCAATATTCAACCATATCTTTCCGGGGGGAGCAGAATGACCGAGACAAGTGACGACAACCGCCATCCAGCGCTACTTTATCATGAATTCCCACGTCCCGGCAAACTCGAGGTGCGGCCCACGAAGCCGCTGGCGAACGGGCTTGACCTTGCGCGCGCCTATTCCCCCGGCGTGGCCGAAGCCTGCATGGAAATCAAAGCCAACCCCGAAGACGCCGCCCGCTATACGGCGCGCGGCAATCTGGTCGCTGTCGTCACCAATGGCACGGCGGTTCTGGGACTGGGCAATATCGGGCCGCTGGCGTCAAAACCGGTGATGGAAGGCAAGGCAGTCCTGTTCAAGAAATTCGCCAATATCGACTGTTTCGATATCGAGTTGGACGAATCCGACCCGGTGCGGCTGGCCGAGATCGTGTGTGCGCTGGAACCCACTTTCGGCGCGATCAACCTGGAGGATATCAAGGCCCCCGACTGCTTCATCGTCGAGAAGATCTGCCGCGAACGGATGGGCATTCCCGTCTTCCATGATGACCAGCACGGCACGGCCATCGTGGTTGGGGCTGCCGCGACCAATGCCTTGCGTGTTGCGGGCAAGCGGTTCGAGGATATCAAGATCGTCAGCACAGGCGGCGGGGCTGCCGGGATCGCGTGCCTGAACATGCTGATGAAACTGGGCGTGAAGCGCGAGAATATCTGGCTGTGCGACATTCATGGCCTTGTCCATGCGGGCCGCGAGGTGGACATGAACCCGCAAAAGGCCGCCTTTGCCCAAGCCACAGACAAACGCGCGCTCGACGATGTGGTTGATGGCGCGGACCTGTTTCTGGGTCTGTCCGGGCCGGGCGTTCTGACGCCCGCACAGGTGGCGCGCATGGCCCCGCGCCCGATCATCTTCGCGCTGGCCAATCCGATGCCGGAAATCCTGCCCGATGCCGTGCGCGCGGTCGCCCCCAACGCGCTGATCGCGACGGGGCGATCGGATTTTCCCAATCAGGTCAATAATGTGTTGTGCTTTCCTTTCATCTTTCGCGGCGCGCTGGATGTCGGCGCGACCGAAATCAACGACGCGATGCAGATCGGCTGTGTGGAAGGCATCGCGGCGCTGGCGCGCGCGACCACCAGCGCCGAGGCGGCGGCGGCCTACAAGGGTGAACAACTCAGCTTCGGCCCCGAATACCTGATCCCGAAACCCTTCGATCCGCGCCTGATGGGCATTGTCGCCAGTGCCGTGGCAAAAGCGGCGATGGAATCGGGTGTGGCCAAGCGCCCCTTGGCCGATCTGGCCGCCTACAAGGCGAAGCTAGATGCCTCGGTCTTCCGGTCCGCCATGATCATGCGGCCTGTATTCGAGGCCGCACGCGTCGCGTCGCGCAGGATCGTGTTTGCCGAAGGCGAGGACGAGCGCGTCCTGCGCACGGCCTCTGCCATGTTGGAAGAAACGACCGAGATCCCGATCCTGATCGGGCGGCCCGAAGTGATCGAGATGCGGCTGGACCGCGCGGGCCTATCAATCCGCCCCGGACGCGATTTTGAACTGGTGAACCCGCAGGACGACCCGCGCTACCGCGATTACTGGCAAAGCTATCATTCGCTGATGCAGCGGCGCGGCGTGACACCCGATCTGGCCCGCGCAATCCTGCGCACCAACACAACCGCGATCGGTGCGATCATGGTGCATCGTGGCGATGCCGACAGCCTGATCTGCGGCACATTCGGACAATATCTGTGGCATCTCAACTATGTCACGCAAATCCTCGGCAATACCGACCGGCACGCCATCGGCGCACTGTCGCTGCTGATCCAGCAGGAGGGCAACCTGTTTGTCGCCGATACGCAGGTCAATCCAAACCCCACGCCCGAACAGATTGCCGCAACAGCCATCGGCGCTGCCCGCCATGTCCGTCGCTTTGGCCTGGCGCCGAAGATTGCCCTGTGCTCGCACAGCCAGTTCGGCAATCTCGACACGCAGTCGGGCCGGAACATGCGCGCGGCGCTCGATCTGCTGGACGCGCAGGGTGTGGATTTCGACTATGAAGGCGAGATGCATGTCGACGCCGCGCTGGAACCCGAGTTGCGCGCGCGCCTGATGCCCGAAGCGCGGTTTTCCGAACCCGCCAATGTGCTGGTCTTCGCCAATACCGATGCCGCCAGCGGCGTGCGCAATATCCTGAAAACCCGTGGCGGCGCGCTGGAGGTCGGACCCATCCTGATGGGGATGGGCAACACCGCGCATATCGTCACCCCCTCGATCACCGCGCGGGGCTTGCTGAACATGTCTGCCCTCGCCGGAACGCCGGTCGCGCAATATGGATGAAAAACGAAGATTTGCAAATCACTCCGACATCTGTTGCAAATGATGCGCTGAAAGACGGGGTTTGCAAATAATTGCAATCTGAAATGGCATATTCTGCAAAGTTTTTTCGGCTGATGGATCATGTTGCCGATAACAGGCATTGCGCCTTTGCAACTCTGTCGTCTATGCCTTCGCCCACGCATCTTGGGAGGAACACGCATGCGCTACGCCGATCTTTACCAGAAATCGATTGCCGACCCGAACGGGTTCTGGATGGAACAGGCGCAGGCAATCGACTGGATCACCCCGCCATCCAGGGCCCTGTTCGACGAAAACGCGCCGCTTTACGAATGGTTTAGCGATGGCATGGTCAATACCTGCTGGAACGCGCTGGACCGCCATGTCGAAGCCGGGCGCGGGGATCAGGTTGCGGTAATCCATGACAGCCCGGTCACCGACTCCGTCACACGTCTGACCTATTCCGAGATGCGCGACCGCGTGGCGGCACTGGCAGGCGGACTGGCCGCGCAGGGCGTCACCAAGGGTGACCGCGTTATCATCTACATGCCGATGGTTCCCGAAGCGCTGATGGCGATGCTGGCCTGCGCGCGACTGGGGGCAGTGCATTCCGTGGTATTTGGAGGATTCGCCGCGCATGAACTGGCCGTGCGGATCGATGATGCGCAGCCCAAATGCATGATCGCGGCGTCCTGCGGGATCGAGCCGGGGCGGATCGTGCCCTACAAGCCGCTTCTGGACAATGCGCTGGAACAGGCCAGCCACAAGCCTGACTTCTGCGTGATCCTGCAACGCGAGGCGCTTCAGGCCGATCTGGTGGCGGGGCGTGACCACGATTGGGCGGAATTCGTCGCGGCGGCCACCCCGGCGGACTGCGTACCAGTCGAAGGCAACCATCCGGCCTATGTGCTTTATACCTCGGGCACGACCGGTCAGCCAAAGGGCGTGATCCGCGCGACCGCCGGGCATCTGGTCGCGCTGCAATGGTCGATGAAGAACATCTATAATGTCGATCCGGGCGATGTCTTCTGGGCCGCTTCAGATGTCGGCTGGGTAGTCGGGCACAGCTATATCTGCTATGCGCCGCTGATCGCGGGCAACACCACAATCGTGTTTGAGGGCAAACCCGTCGGCACGCCCGATGCCGGAACGTTCTGGCGCGTGATCTCGGATCACAAGGTGAAAAGCTTCTTCACAGCCCCCACCGCCTTCCGCGCCGTAAAGCGGGAAGATCCGCAAGGCGACTATGTGGGCAAGTATGACCTGGCGAGCCTGAAAACCGTCTATCTGGCCGGGGAGCGCGCAGACCCGGACACGATTGTCTGGGCGCAGCAGAAGCTTGGCGTGCCGGTCATCGATCACTGGTGGCAGACCGAAACAGGCTGGGCCATCGCGGCCAATCCGATGGGGGTCGAACCGCTGCCGGTGAAACTCGGCTCACCCGCTGTGGCGATGCCGGGCTATGATGTGCAGGTGCTGG
>SLQN01000118.1 GCA_007131465.1 Paracoccaceae bacterium | reverse complement strand
TGCTCTGTTCGCCGAGAGGAATGCGCCCGGCAAGATCGGGCGCTTCCTTGCTGTCGGGTGGCCAGTTCATCACGATGGCAAGGTGACACAGCGTCCGCGGCCAAAGCGGGACTCGTCCACGACCCCGTTCTCATAGACGACGTCACCACGTGCGATGGTCATAACTGGCCACCCTTTGAGCCGCCAGCCCTCATAAATACAGGTTCCCTTGCCGGTATGCGTGACCTCGCGCTCCTCATCAAGATCGACCATCACCAGATCAGCGTCGAAGCCGACTTCAATGTCGCCCTTGCGCGGCCAAAGGCCGAAGCGGCGGGCGGGATTGAACGAGTTGAGCTCGACCAGGCGTGACAGCGACATGTTGCGCTGATGCACACCGAAATGCAGCATCAGCGAAAGCTCCCACGGGAAGCTGACGACTCCGGGAAATTCAGTCCATAGATCTTCGCCCTTCTTGGGAAGGAACGGCACATGGTCGGTTCCAAGACTGTAGACGCTACCGTTCAGCATTCCTTCCCAAAGCCCTTCAAGCTCGGTCCGGTCCCGCAGCGGCGGTGAAATCTTGGCGCGCATGTCCAGGTCTTCGTCGTAGCAGGTCCGGGTCAGGTAATGCGGGCAGGTCTCTACCGTGACATTGAGGCCGCGCGCGTTCGCCTCTTTGGCCAGCACCGGCCCCATGCCCACGGATGTATGCACGAGATGTAGCGGACACCCGGTTTTTTCGGCCAGGAAGATCATCCGCCGGATGGTTTCAACCTCGCAAAACGCAGGGCGGGATTCGGTATATGCACCGAGATCCTGCCGACCGGTTGCCGCAATTTCCTTCTTTATCCACGAAGCGATCTGGGTGTTCTCGCAATGCACGTTGATCACACCACCTGGAATTTTGGAAATGATCCGCATCGCGGCATAGACCCAGCCATCGGTTGCAGGAACGATTCCGATCGGATTGTCGGGCTCATAGCCGAAGTAGCACTTGAACGACCGAACCCCGGTCTCTTCGACGATCCGGGGAATTTCGGCGATATGCTCCTCACGCTGGATCCCGAAGTGGAAGCCGAAATCGATTGCCGAGTTCTCCTCGCCGAGCGCCTTGCGCTCCTTGTAGAAGGGAATGTAGGATTCCTTGAGATTTCGGATATAGAGCAACACGGTCGTGACGCCCCCGGAAGCTGCGGCAGCCGACTCCGTCCTCATGTCTTCGTCGAACGGGTATTTGACGCCAAGGTGGCAATGGGGATCAATGAGCCCTGGCATCAGGACCTTGCCCTCGGCATCGATAACGCGCACCGCGTCGGGCATCATATCGTTCGAGCCGACGCCTGCGATCTTTCCGTCCTTCACGGCGACGCCCCCAAAGAATTCTCCGTCGTGGCGAACAACCCGCGCGTTCTTTACAACAATATCGGCTTTCATTTGCGTTGCTCCATGATATCTTCGATCCGGCGGCTAATGCCTGTCCATTGGCTGCGACCGACTGTGATTGGTGCCCGCGAACCCATGCCACGCGCCCAGACGGCTTTGATGCCCAAGGCCTTGGCCGTTTCGCGGTCGATGGTTCCCGGCGGGGCCGCGACATCAACCAGAAGCGCGTCGGGCCTTATGGTGGCAAGAAGGTCGGCGCCAATGATCTGCTTGGGCACGCTGCCGATGATGACATCCATATCTGGCAGTATGTCCGGCAATTGATCAAGCGTGTAGCTTTCCGCGCCCGCCGCATATGCCCCGGCGCGCTGGACCGGGTTGCGCGCTGCAACGCTGACATGTGCCCCGAGGCCAATCAGAGTCCGGGTCAGAAGCGCGCCGATGGTGCCTTGTCCCACAAGGCAGATGTTTGCCTTGTGGATGGTGATCTGGGTGTTTTCGATGATGATCCTGAGAACGCCTTCGACGATCGCCTGACCCCGCAGAAGCATAAGGTCGACATCCCATTCGTATTCATGAAGTGAAATGCCCCTTGCGGCGCAGCATGTGCGCAGATTCTCATCGGCCCAGCCCAGGATGATATGTGCATCAGGCGTCATGCCCGAGAGCATTTCGACCGAAGGAATGATGCGTTCTGAAAAGCCGGGCGTGAACAACCCGCCATCATCGGCAATCCCCGGAATCGGGAACAGGGCGATATCAGCGCCCTTGAGCGCGTCGGCTGCGTCCTTTGCGTGGTAGACGCCTTCGATACCGGCTTCAGGCCAGGGAAAACCATAGGCGCGGACTTTTGCGCCTGCACGAACGGCGCAACGGGCAATTTCCTGCTCACGCGCGTCGCCCGCCACTATGGCGATTGTCAAATCGTGCCAGTTCATGTCGCTTTCACCTTTCTCTTGAGCTGATCTCGCGTCAGCCCGGCAATCCCCATGGCCTGTGCTGTCCTGCCATTCTGACGATAATCGGCGTCCACGGATGTCGACGCGAGATGATAGAGTGCATCAGCAGTCGGCACCGGGACACCGGCAATCTGCGCCAACTCCCTGAACGGGAGAAGGCCGTGGCCGAAGTCCTCGCGGTAATACCGGTGCTTTAGCGAGTCGGGTGCCATGATCCGCCTGTTGGCGACCCCTCCGGAAATCGCAGCGCGATAGTCCGAGATATCTGCGACATCAGCCTCGACGGTGCCGATCGCTTTCATTTCCTCGATGAGATTGGGCAAGGAGTGGCCGAAAGCGTGCGCCACGGCAAGGCGCTCTGCATCCAGACTCTTCATAACCCGGGCCACACCGTCAGTCATGGCGTCAACATAGAAGGTGAAATTTCCCGATGTCGCCTCGACCCAGGCCGCGCTCAGCACGGCACCGGGGGTGTGAAGAACCATGTTCACGTTGCACAGGCCCGAAAGCAGGACATCGTCCACAGGCGTGGCACCGGGAAACAGGGTTGATGCGATTTCAAGATGTGCGGCGTTGCCATCGAGAGCCGCCGCGCGGACCTGCCGCGCGCGCCCGGTAATCGTCACTTCATCTGCAGTGAGCTTGCGGGCGACATAGGTGAGCGTCGAGAACTCGACCACAGGGGGCGCCTTGCGGCGGGCCGCCGAAAAGGCCGCCGCGAACTCCAGAGCACCGCCGGTATGTCCGGGGTTCAGGATCACGAGCTTGTCTGACGGCCAGCCCGCTTCAGCCAACGCAGTTGCGATCGATGCGTGCGAAAAGGTTGGCGCGGATACCACCGCACAATCGACATCCGCGATGGCCTTGTGCAGCTCTGACGTCATCACCTGTGGCCGGGCTTCACCCGTGCCCAGAACACCCGAATAGCCAATGCTGCCGCGTGTCAAGAAGGGTTCCAGAGTAGATGGCGAGCGCGCCCAGTATGAAACGGCATGGCCGCCTTGTGTCAGCTCCGCAGTTGCTGCAGCCCCACCCGCGCCCCCGCCAAGAACGGCAATCCTCATGTCTTCCTCCTCAAGCGTTCGTGTCTCCGACCGGGTCGCATGTCATAGCACTGCAAACTGAGATCACAGTGTATGATCACACTTTGTCTGTCAAGCTGGGATCATGTTCGTCCTGCCATCGTGGTAGTGTGCGGTTGTCGCTGGTCAGAACCCGTGCGTGACACGGCACGCATGGGCAATCCATACCGCAAACCGTCCAGAATGCCCCAGCGGCCCGGGTGGCAAGTCCATGGCGTCACGGATCGACGGCTTATCCCGATATGGTCTGTTGCCACTGATCCGAAGAATGCAACCTTGTCAGTTTCCCTCATCATACAGCGTGGTTGTCGTGTCGACGTCATCCTTGTGGAGTCCGGCGCGGATAACTGCGGCTGCGGCGAGGTCGCGCGCCTTTCGGCGAACTTCCTTTTCATCGACGCCGTAAACCTGACCTTCGCCATAAACCTTCTTGCCATTGACCCAGGTCTGGCAGATCGATGCGGTCGAGGCAGAGAATACCAACGCCTGCAGTGGATCGTGGAACGGGGTCCATTCCACATGATCAAGATCGAACAGGATGAAATCGGCCTTCTTGCCGATTTCGAGCGACCCGATCTCGTCATCCCACATCAGGGTGCGCGCGCCTTCGATTGTTGCGGCCCGCAACGCCTGTCGGGCGGTGAAGATGTCGGCCTTGAGCCGCGCATCCTTGAACATGCCCGCAACGATCAGCATCTGGCGCATGAGGTTCATGTTGCCCGCAGCCGACACGCCATCAGTGCCAAGACCAACCCTGACGCCGGCCGCAACCATTTCGGGGTATTTTCCGATTGCGGTTGCACCCTTGCCCAGCTTGAGCGATGAGCACGGGCAGAACGCAACGGCAGCACCACGTTCGGCAAGCAGTTTCACTTCATCATCGGTCACGGCCACACCATGGGCGATGACAAGGTTCTTGCGCACTCCGCCGGCATTGTCGATCCGGGTGATCGGCCAGACGCCATACTTGTTTTCGCAAACCTTGGCTTCCTCGATCGAGGTGGCGAGGTGATATGTCGTTCCCACACCAAGCCGTTCGGCAAGTTCAACTGCGCCGACATGTAGCTCGAGTGTGCAGGGTTCTTTGCCTTCGATATTGACCCAACACCGCGCCCGCCCGTCCAGCGCACCGTTGTATTTCGTCACGCAGTCCTCGAGAACTTTCAGCGCGCTTTGTGCATCCGGGAAGAAGTGATGGTCGGCCATCTGCTCTGTCCAGCCCTTGGGAAGCTCGGCCGGGCGGTTGTCCGCCGCATGACGGCCCGTGATGCCGCGAATGCCTGTCGGGTCCATGGCGCGGATGACGATACCCGGATCATATTGCGACCCCATGTCCAGAAAACAGGTTGTCCCGCAACGCAGCATCTCGGTGATGCCAAGCAATGCACCCCAGTATTCGTCTTCCTCGGTGACATGCGCATAGAACGGCTTGGCCCAGTGAAACACCCAGGCGCGGGTGTTCAGGTTGTCGGGGAAGACCGCCCGCGAAAGCGTCTCGGAGAGATGGACATGACTGTCTACAAAGCCTGGACACATTCCCATCATCGCGCCGTCGATGATGTTGTCGAAGCTGTCGCGCGAATGGCGCCCGGTGATCTCGTTGGTCAACCCGATATCGGCCAGACAGTCGTTCTCAACCACGATGCTGGCATTGCGCAGAACCGTGTCGTTGCTGTCGACTGTGAAGACGAAGTTGAGGTTCTCGATTAGCGTTCGCACGGCGTATTCTCCATATTGATCTCAGAGTCACGCAGGACCCCCTCAGCGGGCACTCCCGCAGACGATGAGTTTGTCGGTATTCGAATAGTCAGACAGCAGTTCGGAGCCATCTGCCGTCACCAGAAGCATTTCCTTGTTCTGCATTCCGAAGCCATGGCCAGTATCGTAGCACAGTGGCTCGAAGCCCAGGACCATGTTCTCCTCGATTTCTGCGTCGGCGCCCGGCTGACCGAGCACGGGTGCAAGGCCCAGATACGGGTTTTCGTGCAGATGCAGCCCTATTCCGTGGCCGACAAAGGAAATCGGCGGAAGGTCCATCTTTGAAAGCTTGGTGATAAAGCTGTCGTAGATTTCCCGGCAACTTGCGCCCGGCTTCACTTTTTCCATGATCTCATACTTGCACTCGACCAGATGTGCCCAGATCGGTTCGGCATGTCGCGGCGCCTCGCCCACAACTGCGGTCCGGCAAACACCGGCGTGATAGCCGGAGATGACCGAGAATATCTCGACGCGACAGACATCGCCGCGCCTCAGAATCCGCTCCGAAGGACCGACATTCGGCAGGACACTTCGCTCGCCAGTGGCAACGATAAGCAACTTGAAATGTTCGGCCCCGAGCGAGAAGACATTCCGGGTCAGATGCCCTGCGATGTCCATTTCGCTATCGCCCTCATCCACTGCCGCAAGCGCATCATGGATGGCCTTATCGGAAATCCGCGACAAGCGACGGAGCAGGTCGATCTCCTCGGGTATCTTCAACTGGCGAAGCCGTGCAAGGATGTCCTCGGCCGCCGAGAAGGTCGCATCGGGCAGGGCTTGTGTAAGCCGCATGAAATCGATTGCCGGCAAGTAATCAAGCTCGATCGCGATATTCGCACGTTCCAGTCCAAGGTCCTTCAACTGGTCGGCAAGGACAAGCATGGGATCATCAGAGAACTCGGCCCAGATCCGTATGGGAACATCCGGTTGCTGGCGGCGCATCGTACTCTGCTCCATGTCGACCCCGAAAAGGGCCGTTGCGCCGTCTGCCGTTACGATGCACATGGCGTGACGATGCCTGATCAGCGGTTGGCTCGGGACCACGAAACCCGTCGCATAGGCAAAGTTCTCCGGCGAACAGGATATGATAGCATCCAGCCCGCGTTCACCCATTGCCCTGGCCTGCCGTGCGACAATCTCAGTTTGCATTTTCCCTTCCTTCACACACTAGAGTTCAATTTGGTATTTCCTGATCTTGTCGAGGTCGACATCAATGCCCATGCCGGGCCCGTCCGGGACCACAATTGCCCCATCCTCCACCCGCATCGGCGCGACCAGAAGGTCGTCCTTGTAATAGATGCCGCCGATCTGCCCGGTTTGGGCCTCTGCAGGAACCGATACCGGGATGACACAGGACAGCGTTGCCGCCGGTGCTGCTGCGGCAAGCTGGACATTTGCCAGATTGCCGACCCCGGTCTCGATCGAACCGTTGACATTGCAAATGATACCGGCGGCGCGGCAGATTGCTCCTACCTCCATCGCCTTGTAGAGGCCGCCCGCCTTGGTGGTGTAGATTGAGACGATCTGCACTTGGCCCTGCGCGATAATCTGAATCGAGTCATGCCCGTTCCACGCCGACTCGTCGGCCATAACCGGTGCATCGATGCGGCGCGCGACCTCGGAAATGCGTTCGATGCCCATGACGGGCTGTTCGAAATACTTGATCCGGCAGTCTTCGAAGCGCCGATAGGTTTGAACAGCCTCCCCCGGGGTGCGATACCCCTCGTTGGCGTCAACGCAGATGTCCATCTGTGCGCCGGCAGCCTCGCGCACGGCGCGGACCATCTTCACGTCGCGTTCAGGGTCGACGCCGATTTTGACCTTGATCGTACGGATGCCTTCGTCAGCGAGCTTTGCAGCTTCCACGCGCGCTTCCTCGACAGGAATGAGGCCGATCGAATGCGTCACCGCAACGCGGTCACGCGACTTGCCGCCCAGCAACACATGAACCGGCACGTTCAACCAGCGACCGGTCAGATCGTAAGCGCCAAATTCGACAGCGGCCTTTGAATAGGGATATCCGCGGATGACCGCATCCATGCGCTTGTGCAACTCTGCGATGTTGCCAAGGTCAACCCCGATCACGGCAGGCGCGAGATACGTTTCGATGACGGTTTTAACAATCTTTGCCGATTCGCCATAGTAACGACCGAACTCCCCACCCCAGTCCTTGAGTGCGGGTGCCTCTCCCCAGCCGACGCGCCCGTCGGTATCGGTCATCTTGACAAGTACATAGCGGCCTATAACCTCGGTCAGTCCTGCCCACTTGTGTTCGCGCCGGGTCGGCAGTTGCACGACGACCGTCTCGACGGACTTGATGCTTGGCATGGGTTTCTCGCTCCGCTTGATCTTGTTTCTCTATTCTGACATCACTTATTGTGATCACACTTTATGATCGTGAGTCAAGCGCGTCAAGAGTGCCTGACTTTGCGGCATATCAGACGGAGGGCCGGGCATGATCCTGGAAACAACCAACTATCACCCGCTGCCGGGCAAAGAAGATGAAGTGCTCGCGCAGCGTCGGAAGGTTACCGCGATTCGTATGGCGCTGGGTCTTGATCCGGGCGAGATATTTGTCCGGCTTGAGGCTAAAGGGGCCGCAGTGAAATGGGAATGTCGCTTCGCGGACCTGGCGCAATTCGAAGCCGACATGACCGCCCGCGCCGGTTCCAGCGCGTTTGTCGCCGCCCGAGATCAGATGCATCGACTGCTTCAGGGCTTCGAGCGGCATCTGCACACATCTGCTGACTGAGGGTGCGGCACAGCCTGCGCATCTTGCGGGTCATTCTTCCGGCACCCGTGCCCGGTTTTTGGGCATCCAGCGCGCGGACACCATGCGGTCCGCGGATCCTGCCTTGACAAAGGGTCAATTCGTGATGACACTTCGTGATCACATGCTTGCATCACAGGTGGCACTTGAAGTTTTCTCCTTTCAGATACTACCGTCCGGATACAGTATCAGAAGTTGTAAAGCTTCTTGTGGCACATGGGGGCGACGCATTGCCACTTGCAGGCGGACAAAGTCTGCTGCCGATGATGGCTTTTCGTCTTGTTCAGCCGGGTGCGCTGGTGGATCTGTCGTGCATTTCCGGTCTTGACGGGATCGAGTTGCGCGAAGACGGGCTGCGCCTGGGGGCGCTTGTGCGCTGGTGCGATGTTCTTGGCACCCCGGTCATCGCGCGCGCACACCCGCTTCTCGTCGAAGCGGTGGGTCATGTTGCACATTATCAGGTGCGCAACCGGGGCACGCTTGGCGGCAGTATCGCGCACGCAGATGCAGCGGCGGAGTTTCCGGCGATCTGCCTTGTCTCGGACGCACAGATCGAGGTCATCGGCAGCCAGGGGCGCCGCCGGGTGTCGTCCCGTAATTTCCTGCTCGGAGCAATGTCCACCGATCTTGCCGAAGATGAATTGGTCGAGGCAATTCATTTTCCGC
This sequence comes from Paracoccaceae bacterium, assembly GCA_007131465.1. Taxonomy (GTDB): domain Bacteria; phylum Pseudomonadota; class Alphaproteobacteria; order Rhodobacterales; family Rhodobacteraceae; genus Roseinatronobacter. Next base: position 331 of record SLQN01000118.1, on the reverse strand, counting down.
CTTGGCCTGCAGGACGATGCTGGAGTTTCCGCGAATTCGCGCGGCGAAAGGGCGATTTCGCGCTGGCGGGTGTGGCCATGTACTGCGATCCGGACGCTGCTGGAGGCAGGTGCCAGAACTGGCGCATCGTATGTTTTGGACTTGGGGGCGTGGCATTGCGACTTGAAGGAGTCGAGGCTTTGCTTGAGGGCCAAAAGATCACCGCCGATCACATCAGCGCAGCGGTCTCGCTTGCGCAGCGTCATCTGGTGGCTGACGGAGACATTCATGCGCCACCAGAGTATCGCAAGGCCCTTGCGGCTGAATTGCTTGGCCGCGCGCTTGGTGACAT
>SLQN01000205.1 GCA_007131465.1 Paracoccaceae bacterium | reverse complement strand
CCACCCGTTCGATAATGACTGGGAACTGCCGGTCTATATCGCCAATTTCATCCTGATGGATTACGGCACGGGCGCGATTTTCGGTGTGCCAGGCCATGACCAGCGCGATCTGGATTTCGCGCGGAAATATGCGCTGCCGGTGGTCGATGTGTTCGAGGCACTGGACGACCCCGCGCCTGTCGATGCAACTGCATATGTGCCACCCAAGACCGAATCCGTGCGCTATGTGCGCGGGTTTGCGGGCGAAGAGGTGCAGACGGGCGCGGCAGCCGTCGAGGCCGCGATTGCCTTTTGCGAATCGCAGGGCGTGGGGCATGGCGTGACGCAATACCGGCTGCGCGACTGGGGTCTGTCGCGCCAGCGCTACTGGGGCTGCCCGATCCCGGTGGTGCATTGCGACGCCTGCGGGGTCGTGCCAGAGCGGAAGGAAAACCTGCCCGTCGCTTTGCCAATGGATGTGACTTTTGATGTCCCCGGCAACCCGCTCGACCGCCACCCGACATGGCGCGACTGCGCCTGCCCGTCCTGCGGCGCGCCCGCCCGACGCGAAACCGACACGATGGATACCTTCGTCGATTCGTCGTGGTATTACGCGCGCTTCACCTCGCCCCGCGCCAATACGCCCACCAATGCGGAAGATGCCGCCTACTGGATGAATGTGGACCAGTATATCGGCGGCATCGAACACGCGATCCTGCATCTGCTGTATTCTCGGTTCTTCGCCCGCGCGATGGTGAAGACCGGCCATCTGCCCGACTCCGCGTCGGAGCCGTTCAATGCGCTGTTCACGCAAGGGATGGTGACGCATGAGATTTATCAGACGCAGGACGACAAGGGCCGCAAGGTCTTTCACCTGCCCGAAGACGTCGAGGACGGCAAACTGAAGGCCACGGGGGAAGCCGTGCGCATCATCCCCTCGGCCAAGATGTCGAAATCCAAGAAGAATGTGGTCGATCCGGTCAATATCATCAGCGCCTTCGGGGCCGATACCGCGCGCTGGTTCGTCATGTCCGACAGCCCGCCCGAACGCGATGTGGAATGGACCAGCGCCGGGGCCGAAGCGGCGTTCAAGCATCTTGGCCGCGTCTGGGCGCTTTCAGACCGCATCCGGGCCATGCCCGATAGCAGCGCGACGCAGGCCGATACCGAGTTGATGCGCGCGATGCATCGCGCGATTGCCGATACAACGAAAGCCATCGAGAATTTCGCCTTCAACAAGGCGATTGCCGAGTTGTATGCCTTCACCAACACGCTCTCGAAATCCACCGCCAGCGGTGCGGCGATGAGCACCGCCATGCGCACGCTCGCGCAACTGATGGCCCCCATGGTCCCGCATCTGGCCGAGGAAATCTGGGCGCATCAGGGTGGCGTGGGGCTGGTGGCGCAGGCCCCTTGGCCGCAGGCCGACCCGGAGATGCTGAAACAGGACACGATCATCCTGCCCATCCAGATCAACGGGAAACGGCGCAGCGAAATCGAGGTTCCTGCCGACATGGCGAAGGAAGATGTTGAAAAACTGGCGCTCGCGGATGATGCTGTGCGCAAGGCCCTTGCGGGCAATGCACCGAAAAAGCTGATCGTGGTTCCGGGGCGGATCGTGAATGTCGTTGTGTGATCGCAGAACCGTGCTTCTGGGCCTTCTGGCCCTGCCTGCCTGCGGCTTCACCCCGGCCTATGCGCCGGGGGGCGCGGGGCAGGCGCTGCGCGGACAGGTGCGCGCGGCGGACCCGGCCACCTCGCTTGATTTCGACTTCGTAGCGGCGCTGGAACAGCGGCTTGGCCGCCCCACAGCCCCGCGCTTCGATCTGGCCTATACCATCGCGACCACGGAACGCAGCGCGGCGCAGGTCTCCGGGTTTGGCGCGACACGCAACAGTGTGTTCGGAACGCTGGACTATTCCCTGAGCGAACGCGCAACAGGCGATGTCGTCTCGGAAGGCAGTCTGCGGAATTTCACCAACTATTCAATCACCGATACGCAGCTTGCCGTCCGGCGCGCGCAGGAGGATGCTGAGGCGCGCCTGATGCAGATCCTTGCCGATCAGCTTGCCACGCGGCTGCTGGCCGACCTGACGGAATGAAGCTGAACGCCCGCGATCTGGCCCGGCTGATCGCGAAGCCCGATCCGAAACTTTCAGGCCTTCTGATCTACGGGCCGGATGCCATGCGCGTCGCGCTGAAACGCCAGGATCTGGTCAGCGCAATCATCGGGCCAGATGGGGGGGCCGAAATGCGGCTTGACCGGCTGCCAGCCGCCGAATTGCGCCGCAACCCGGCTGTGGTGTCCGATGCGGTGAAGGCTGTGGGCTTCTTTCCCGGCCCGCGTGTTGTGCTGCTGGAAGACGCGACCGACACGGCCACAGATATCGTTGCCGCCGCACTGGGCGACTGGCGCGCGGGCGATGCGCAACTGGTCGTGACAGCGGGCGCGCTCAAGGCCACATCGAAGCTGCGCAAGCTGTTCGAGGGCGCGCAGCAGGCTGGAGCGATTGCCCTTTACGACGACCCGCCCACGCGCGAGGAGATTGAGGCTTCGCTACACGCGGCGGGCCTTGCGCAGATCAGCCCCGACGCCCTGCGCGACCTGACCGCGCTGTCGCGTGTGCTTGATCCGGGCGATTTTCGCCAGACGCTGGAGAAGCTGGCCCTTTACAAGCATGGCGACCCCACTCCGCTAACGTCTGATGATGTCGCCGCCAGCGCCCCGGCCAGTCATGAAGCGGCCATAGATGATCTGTTGCAGGCCGTGGCCGAAGGCGAGAGCGCGCAGATCGGCCCGCTGCTGGGCCGGTTGCAGGCGCAGGGCGTGGCCGCCGTGACACTGGCCATTATGGCGATGCGCCATTTTCGCAGCCTGCATGCCATCAGTTGCGATCCGGGCGGGCCATCGGCGGGCATCCAGAAGGCGCGCCCGCCAATTTTCGGCCCCCGCCGTGACCGGATGCTGCGCCAAGCGCAATCCTGGGGCCTGCCACGGCTGGAACGCGCGCTGGCCGACCTGATCGCGGCTGATCTGACCTTGCGCTCGGCTTCCAACGCGCCCAGCATGGCGGTGATGGAACGCGCGCTGATCCGGCTGGCCATGCTGGTCCGGCGCTGAGAAAGGGCACATCATGTATACAGTAATTGGAAAAGCCAACAGCCGCGCAACGCGCGTGCTGTGGATGCTGGAAGAACTGGGGCAAGGCTATGAGCACATCCCCGCCGCGCCGAATTCGGACGGCGTGGTCAGCTTCAACCCGGCGGGCAAGGTTCCGGTCCTGATCGAGGATGGCACGCCGATCACCGATTCCACCGCGATCATTCAGTATCTGGCCGACAAGCACGGTGCGCTGACCTTTCCCGCCGGCACGCTGGACCGTGCGCGGCAGGACAGCCTGACCCAGTTCCTGCTGGATGAATTCGACGCGGCCCTGTGGATGGCCGCGCGCCACAGTTTTGTTCTGCCCGAGGAATTGCGCCAGTCCGCGATCAAGACATCGCTGATCTGGGAATTCACCAACAGCCAGAAAACCCTTGTCCAGCGCATGGGCGACGGCCCCTACCTGATGGGCGCGCAGATGACTGTGCCCGACATAATCCTGACCCATTGCGGCATCTGGGCGCGGGTCGCCAAATTCCCGATCAGCGAAGACCGTCTTGCGCTGTATCTGGACCGCATGATCGCCCGCCCGGCGCTGGCGAAGGTGCGGGAGATGATGGGCTGAAGCCCTGCTTTAGCGGCGGGCGGGGTCTGCCGGATAAGTTCCCAGGACACGCAGATAGGACGTGAAGTAGCGCAGTTCCTCCAGCGCCAGCCCGACATTCGGATCATCGGGGTGGCCCTCGATCTCGGCAAAGAACTGGGTCGCGGTAAAGGACCCGTCCACCATGTAGCTTTCCAGCTTGACCATGTTCACGCCATTGGTGGCAAACCCGCCCATCGCCTTGTAAAGTGCAGCGGGGATGTTGCGCACGCGAAACAGGAAGCTGGTCATCATGCCATGATCGCCGCGCCGCTGGTCATTGGCCTCGCGGCCCATGACAAGAAACCGCGTGGTGTTGCTGCCGTGGTCCTCGATATGACGGGCAAGAACGTCGAGCCCGTAGATCTCGCCCGCCAGTTCTGACGCCAGCGCGGCCATTGTCGGCACGCCCGCTTCAGCCACTTCGCGCGCGGACCCAGCCGTATCGGCCCCGGTGACGCGGTGGATGCCATGCGTCCCCAGAAAGGCGCGGCACTGGCCCAGAAGCATTGTGTGGCTTTTTGCATGGGTGATCTGCGCCAGCGTCACCCCCGGCAGCGCCAGCAGGTTGATATGCACGCGCACGAAGGCTTCGTCCAGAATGTGCAGGCCGCTGTCGGGCAGCAGATGGTGGATATCGGCCACCCGCCCGAAGGTCGAATTCTCGATGGGCAGCATGGCCAGTTCAGCCGCGTGACTGCGCACCATCTCGATGGCATCCTCGAACGTGCGGCAGGGCACCGCTTCAAGGTCGGGGTGTTTCAGGCGGCAGGCCTCGTGCGAATAGGCGCCGGGCTCCCCCTGGAATGCGATCTTGCCTGTCATGTTTCCGCTCACATAGTCCGGATTTCACCCCTATGGGCGTTTCGTCGCGCTAACTATAGCTTGAAACCAGCAAGGGGAAGCGGATAGATAGACTCAACTTCGCTGGGCTACGGGAATGCGATATGTTTGACACTATGGTCCTTACCAAGGCGGCTGCCGCGTTCTGCGGGGCGCTTCTGGTCTTTCTTCTGGGCAACTGGGCCGCGAGCGCCATCTACGTGCCGCGCAATGCGGGCGCCCAGCAGGCCTTTATCATCGACACGGGCGCAGACGATGCCCCTGCGGAAGCGGTGGCGGAACTGACCTTAGAGGAGGCGTTCGAGGTCGCAGATGCCAGCGCAGGCTCGCGCCTGTGGGCGCAATGCCGCGCCTGCCACGCGTTGGAAGAGGGGCGCAACGGGGTCGGGCCGTATCTGCATGGTGTCGTGAACCGCGAAATCGGTGCCGTGGACGGGTTCAACTATTCCGGCGCGCTGACGCAGGCCGGCGATCTGTGGACACCCGAGGTGCTGTCGCAATTCCTGCTCAACCCCAACGCGCTGACCCCCGGCACATCCATGAGCTACCGGGGCATGCCCAATGTTCAGGACCGCGCCAATCTGATTGCCTATATCGAGAGCGAAAGCTGAGCAATTTCGCATTTCTTGCATGATTAGCAGGCCGCCGGGGGACCGCGCGGCCTGTTTTCTTTTCCTGAACCACAATCAAATTACCTTGTCTGTTGCGTGAAGCCCTTGCGCAGATATCGACAGACCCGCACAAAGACATAAAAGAACGCCAAAGCACCGCCAGAACATGGCGAGACATGACCAACAGGAGGAATTGCCGTGGCCCATCCAGATGTCATGCCCCGCGCGCGTATCCGCAAGGAAATCGCGCGCCTGTCCACAAGCGCGCTCGGCCTGTGTCTGGCCATTGCGATGGCGCTGCCTGCCGCCGCCGAGGACGCGCCGGGGATGATCCGGGCCCATGGCTATTCCTTCTATGGCGATCTCAGCTATCCCCCCGATTTTCCGCATCTCAATTATGTCAATCCTGACGCGCCAAAAGGGGGCACGATCTCGATTTCTGCGCAGGGCACGTTCGATTCGATGAACCCCTTTACCCGGCGCGGTCGGGCGGGGGCGTTTTCCTCGTCGATCTATGAAAGCCTGCTGGAAACGTCGGAACCTTTTGGCAGCGGGCTGGTCCCGGCGGATGTCTACGGCGAAAGTTACGGGTTGCTGGCGCATTCGCTGGAATATCCTGAAACCAAGGAATGGGTCATCTTCCACATGCGCCCCGAGGCCCGGTTTTCCGATGGCACGCCTTTGACCGCGCATGACGTGGTGTTTTCGCACAACCTGTTTCTGGAACAGGGACTGCCCTCTTATGCCCAGGCCGTCAGCGCGCGGGTCATTGATGCCGAAGCCCTGGACGACCACACCGTGAAATTCACCTTCGCCGACGGAATTTCGCGGCGCTCGCTGATCGATCAGGTGGGCTCGACGCCCGTCTTCTCGCAAGCGTGGTACGAGGAAACCGGCGCGCGGCTGGACGAATCGCGCATGGAAATCTCTCCGGGTTCCGCCCCCTATGTGCTGGACAGTTTCGATGTGAACCGTCGGATCACCTATCGCCGCAACCCAGATTACTGGGGCAATGACCTGCCCATGAATGTGGGCCGCCACAATTTCGATGAACTCCGCGTCGAATATTTTGCCGATGGTGCCGCCGCGTTCGAGGCGTTCAAGACCGGCGAATACACCTTCCGGGCCGAAAACAATTCGCGCCAATGGGCAACAGGCTATGACTTCCCCGCGATCACACGCGGCCATGTGATGCGCGAGGAACTGCCCACCGGGTTCGCGCCTACACCCACGGGCTTTGTGTTCAATCTGGGCCGCGACTTTCTGCAGGACAAGCGCGTGCGCGAGGCGATAACGCTGGCCTGGAACTTTGAATGGACCAACGACACCTTGCAATACGGGCTGTTCCAGCCGCGTGTTTCCTTCACGCAAGGCACACGGTTTCAGGCCGATGGCCCGCCCGAGGGGCTGGAGCTGGAGCTGCTTCAGGGGCTGGGCGATCTGGTCCCGCAAGAGGTGCTGACAGAGCCCGCACGCATGCCCCACACCTCTGACGCGGCCCGGCTGACCGACCGGCGCAACATGCGCCAGGCCGCTGCCCTTCTGGAGGATGCGGGATGGAGCGTGGACGCCTCTGGCCAGTTGCGCAACGCCGATGGCGCGCGCATGAGCATCGAGATCCCGGTGTCCAGCGCTGGGTCGGCCACGATGGATTCGATTATCGAGACATTCACCCAGAACCTGCAAGGACTTGGCATTGACGCGCGCTTCCAGCGGATCGACCCGGCCCAGCATACCGACCGCCGCCGCAACCGTGATTACGACATGATCTTCGATCAGTATGTGGCCTTCATGGATACCGGCACCGGGCTGCACCAGCGGTTTGGCTCGGAAGCGGCGGATGATGTGTTCAACCCCGCAGGGCTGCGCAGCCCGCTGGTGGATGCCGTGATCGACCTGTCGCTGGATGCGCCCGATCCCGAAACGCGCGACGCCGCGCTGATGGCGCTCGACCGGGTGCTGCGCCATGAGCATTTCATGATCCCTGCATGGTTCAATGACACGGTCTGGGTGGCCTATTGGGACATGTTCCGCCGCCCCGAGGAAACGCCGCCCTATTCCACGGGGGAACTGGATTTCTGGTGGTTCGATCAGGACCGGTTTGAAGAACTGCGGGCTGCGGGCGCGCTGAGGTAAGTCATGGTATCCTATATCGCGCGCCGTTTGGCCCTGATCATCCCGACCCTGTTCGGGGTGATGCTGATCAACTTCTTCCTTGTCCAGTTCGTCCCCGGCGGCCCGATCGAACAGGTCATCGCCAATATGGAAGGGCAGGGGAATGTGTTCGGCGGATTTGACGGGGCGGGCGCGGATGTCAATGTCGGCGCGGTGGAGAACGAACGCTATCGCGGCGCGCGCGGTCTGCCCCCGGAATTCATCGCGCAGCTCGAGCGGGAATTCGGCTTCGACAAGCCCCCGGTGGAACGGTTCTTCCACATGATGTGGAACTATATCCGTTTCGATTTCGGCGACAGCTACTTCCGGTCGATCTCGGTCATCGATCTTGTGATCGAGAAACTGCCGGTTTCGATTTCGCTGGGGCTGTGGTCGACCCTCATCGCCTATCTGGTGTCCATCCCGCTGGGCATCCGCAAGGCCGTGCGCGATGGGACGCGCTTTGACACGTTCACCTCCGGTCTGATCATCGTGGCCTATGCGATCCCCGGTTTCCTGTTCGCAATCCTGCTGCTGGTGCTGTTTGCGGGCGGGTCCTACTGGCAGATCTTCCCGGCGCGGGGCCTGACCTCGGCGCAGGAAGTGTGGGACACGCTGTCGCCTCTGGGCAAGGTGGCCGACTATTTCTGGCACATCACCCTGCCCGTCATCGCCAGCACGATTTCCGCCTTTGCCACGCTCACGCTGCTGACCAAGAACAGCTTTCTGGACGAAATCCGCAAGCAATATGTCATCACTGCCCGCGCCAAGGGGTTGCCGGACAACAAGGTGCTTTATGGTCATGTGTTCCGCAATGCGATGCTGATCGTCATCGCGGGGTTTCCGGCAGTCTTCGTGGGGGTGTTCTTCGGGTCCTCACTGATCATCGAGACGATCTTCTCGCTCGACGGGTTGGGGCGGCTGGCCTTTGAAGCGACCGTGGCGCGCGATTTTCCGGTCATGTTCGGAACATTGTTCGTGTTCGGGATGATCGGACTGGTTGTGGGGCTGATCTCGGACCTGATGTATGTCTGGATCGACCCGCGTATCGATTTCGAGACGCGGGAGACCTGAGCCATGGATCAGAACGCCAAGGCTTTCGTCACGGCCCCCGACCCCATGCCTGCAACCGACAAGGGCGCGGGCCTGCCAGAACCCAAGCGCCGCTTCGGGATCACGATTTCCGCGCTCAACCGGCGTCGCTGGCGCAACTTTCGTGCCAACCGCCGCGCGTTCTGGTCGCTGATCATCCTTGGTGTGCTGTATGGCCTGTCGCTCTTTGCCGAATACATCGCCAATGACCGGCCCATTGTGGTCAGTTTCCGGGGCGAATTGCATTTCCCGATCCACCGCTTCTATGCGGAAACCGCCTTTGGCGGTGATTTCCGCACCGAGGCCGTGTATCGTGACCCCGAAGTGCAATGCCTGATCCGCACCGGCGGGGCGGAACTGTGCCTCGACGACCCGCAGGACGCGATGGCGCAGGCCGCGACCGGCATTGTCGATGGCGCGGAAATCGAGCCGGGCTGGATGATCTGGCCGCTGATCCCCTATAGCTACAACACCATCAACGACATTGGCCGCGCCGCCCCCTCGCCCCCTGACGAGCGGCACCTGCTGGGCACCGATGACACCGCGCGCGATGTGCTGGCGCGGATCATCTACGGTTTTCGCCTGTCTATCACATTCGCGCTGATCGTCACTGCGCTGACCTCGATCATCGGGATTGCGGCAGGCGCGGTGCAGGGGTTCTTTGGTGGCGTGCTGGACCTG
>SLQN01000529.1 GCA_007131465.1 Paracoccaceae bacterium | reverse complement strand
CGCGGCTTTCAGGCGAGACAAGCGCGCAGTGGCGCAAACTGCTGGAGGGGTTGGCCGGGAATTGAGACCAAAGAGGTCGGCGGCGCAAGGGGGCTGTCGAGGAAATCGATGGATGTCGCCGCGCGCCGCGCGGCGACATCGCTGCCGATCTCGAACTCGGGCGGTGCAAGGCGTGTGACGCCAGGTGCCGAAACGCGACTGGTGGCGCGCGGCGGAATTAGGTGTTGCCCCTTCAGATTAACAGGTCTGCCAAGGCAATGAAGAGTGGGATGCTCAGGATCGCGACTGGTGTGCCCAACCCTGTCGAGGTGCCGACATAGGCGGACGCGTTTGCTTCCGGCAGGGCGGCGCGCAATGTGGGGGGGCCGGAAATATCGGAACTGGACGCCGCCATCACCGCCAGAAGAACAACACCACCGGCGGAAAAGCCGGTCATCTGGTGGGCCACCATGCCAACAGCGAAACCGATCAGGCCGTGGATGATCGGGGCCGTTATGCCATAGAGAATATAGGTATGGGCCACCTTGCGAAGCTCTGACAGACGGCTCCACGCCTCCATCCCCATGATCAGCATCAGCACCGACAGCAACCCGCGAAACAGCGGTTCATAAAAGCTTTTGTAAACCATGTCAGGTTGGGACAGAACCCCGAGCGCAAGCCCGGCCAACAACGCCGATATCGCAGGACTGCGGCAGGTATCGACCAGAATGCCGCGCACCAGATTTGCGTTGCCCGAAGTGTCAGGGAACATGCGGCGGTCTTGCCCCCCGCCGACGCCAATGGTCCCGCCGCAGCCTGCCGTCGCCGCCGCAGGAACCCTGCGCGCCGCTGCCAGTTTCGCCAACATGATGGCGGTCACCAACGCGGCGATATCCATGAACGGATACAGCGCACCGATAAATCCTTCATAGGCGATGCCGCTGTCGTCCAGAACAGCCATCCCCGCCGCAAGGGTCGATGCGGAAACCGCACCGAACAGACCGGCCGTGGCAAGACCGTCCACCTGCGACACACCCCGCCAGCGCGCCAGGGTCTGACTGCCCAACACGACAATGGCGACACCGACGAGGGCCGCACCGATTGCCGGGACCATCAACGCCACCAGATCCGCGTCCCTGATCGATATGCCCGCACCCAGCCCAACCTTGAGCAACAGCAAGAGGACGATGAACTTGTAGACCGGATCAGGAACTTCAAGCTTGCTGCCAAGAGCGGCCAGCAGCATCCCGGCGATCAGGAAGGCAAGTGTCGGCTTTTGCAGCTGTTCAACAAAGCTGCCTGTGATCGTCATGATGATGTCCATTGCGGGCTCCAATTGGGGTGTCCCATTCGGATATGGACCGGAGAAAGAAAATAAAAGTATATCATTTCTATCTTTTTATTCTATAAAACAGAATGAATGCACGTCTGAACTATCATCACCTCCGATATTTTCGCGAAGTCGCGCGCGAGGGTCACCTTGGCCGCGCCGCGGACCGGTTGAACATTGCGCAGTCGGCCTTGTCTGTGCAGATCAAACAGCTGGAAGACCGGCTTGGCTTTGCCCTGTTCGCGCGGGTTGCACGTACGCTTGTGCTGACCGAGGCCGGACGCATCGCGCTTGATCATGCGGACCGGATTTTCAGCACGGGCGATGAGCTTCTGGCAACGCTACAGCAGAACAGCAACCTGCAGCCGCCATTGCGGATCGGGGCGCTGTCTACTCTGTCGCGCAACTTCCAGCTACAGTTCCTGAGACCGCTCCTTGTATCGGACGCCGGCACATTCCTGCTCAAGTCGGGCAATATGAAGATGTTGCTGGATGATCTGGAAAGCCTCGCGCTTGATGTTGTCCTGACCACGCAGATCCCGGACAGCACGCCGGGCAGATCTTTCGCAGCGCAGCGGATTGCGGAACAATCGGTGCGCATTCATGGCAGGCCGGATCGGCTGCGCCACGCCAGTCTTGCCGCCTTGCTTGCAAGCGAGCCCTTGATCGTGCCGACCGAAAACGTCATCCGCACCGGTTTCGAAAATATGGTAGCAAAGCTGGGACTGCAGCCGCGCATCGTGGCCGATGTGGACGACATGGCGATGGTGCGGCTGCTGGCCCGTGAAGGGGTCGGGCTGGCTATCGCGCCGACAGTGGTGGTTGCGGATGAAATCGCCAATGGGGTTCTGGCATCAGCGCCTTTTGACCTTGGTATAACAGAACCATTTTTCGCTGTGACGTTACCCCGAAAGTTTCCGCATCCATCCCTGCATAAACTGTTGCAGGAACTTTCCGCGAATATTGAAAACTGACACGCATGTGCTGTAGCGGCCGGGTCGGGGTCGCAATGCCGCTTCCGGCACGGCAACAGAGCGTTGTGGGACTTGACAATTATCGCCGCACCTTTGTCGACCCGCTTTACATGAACCCGCTGCGGATCACGGGCATCTTCACGATTGGCTGTCTGGTCATCTCGGTCGGTATGGGCATCCCCGTGGCGTTTCTCTTGAATGCGCTTCAGGTCGAGTTCCGCGCAATGTGGATGGCGCTGTTCCGGATCCCTTTCGTGATGTCACCTGTGGGGATATGGAATCTGGATCAGGTCTGGGTGTGGCGCAAATCTGGGCATGTTCAGGGATGGTCCAGGAAATCCTGCACCAACGCATTGAACAGTGCGGGCTTCTCCATATGCACTGCATGGCTCGCTCCGGGAATGACACCAAGCTCCCCATTCGAGATCCCATTCCACAAGGCACTGACTTGTGGCCACCGGTAAGAGCGATCCTGATCACCCCACAGGATACGGCACCGCATTCGAAACTGTTCGAGGGCATCCCGGCCATCCCAGTCGCGCATCGCAACAAGAGCATTACGCGCGGCATCGGGATGGGCCAGGCGCGCGATGTCACGAGTCCGGATGTAGCCCGGCGCTGCGGCTCCATCGCGGAACCATGTTGCACTGATCCGGTCTGCCGTCGCGGTGACGCCGTCGACTTCAAGCCGCGCGATCGAAGTCTCAACGGGCTCGAATCTGTCAGGCATCAGGCCCAGCGGGCCTGTGCCATACAGCACCAGCCCCTTCAGCCGGTCCCCGTGCCGTGCGGCAATATTCTGCACGATCATGCCGCCCATACTGTGCCCCAGAAGCGTGAAGCGCCCGATTCCCAGCGTGTCGATGCAGCCCATCACCGCATCCGCGAAATCCGAAATCCGTGCAGGCCCCGCCAGGTCGGCGGCCTGCCCGAAGCCGGGCAGGTCAGGGGCGATGACATCATGCGTTGCACTGAAGGCGGCAAGCTGGTCGTGCCACTGTGCGCTGCCACCCAGATAGCCATGCACCAGTACCAGCGGCGGACCCGATCCTGCGCGGCGATACTTCATGCTCGTTCTCAACGTACCTGCTGGGGCAGCCAGAGCGCGGCTTGCGGGAAGGCGATCATCACCCCCACCAGTATGACCAGCGCGCCGATGAAAGGCAGCGATCCCACAATAACATCCGGCACAGAGACTTTACCCCGGCTGATGCCGGAAATGACATAGAGGTTCAAACCGACAGGGGGTGTGAGCACCGCGATTTCCATCGTGATCGTATAGATGATCCCGAACCAGATCAGGTCGAACCCGGCTGCTGCGATCAGCGGCACGATGACGGGCAGGGTGATGAAGGTCATCGAGACGGGTTCCAGAAACATGCCCAGCGCGATGTAGAACAGGATCACCATCGCCAGCACCATGTAGGGCGACAATTCGTAAGACAGGAACAGCGCGGTGAATTGCTGCGGCACGCGGTAGTAGTTCAGCACGAAGCCGAACAGCACGCCCGCCGACAACAGCAGGCCCAGATAGCCCATCGTGCGCATGGTCGCCATCAGCGCGTCCACAAACCCCGCCCAGCGCAGCCCGCCGACACCCACCGCCAGCGCGACTGTCACCAGCGCGGCGACAGCGGCGGCTTCGGTCGGCGTGGCGATGCCGCCATATATGGACACTGTGATCACGGCCCCGATCACGATGATCGGGCCAAGCGATACAGCGATCTGGAGCAGCCGCAAGCGCGGGCCGGTGTCGCGGTCCGGCACATCCTGCGGGCGCAGGCGTGCCCAGATCAGCACCACCACCACAAACAGCGAGGCCAGCATAAGCCCCGGAATGACGCCCGCCATGAACAGCTGCCCGATGGATTGGTCGGTGACGATGCCGTAGAACAGCAGGATCAGGCTGGGCGGCAGCAGCACGCTCAGCGTGCCGCCTGCGGCCAGAACACCGCTGGCAAGCTGCCTGCCATAGCCAAGGCGCAGCATCTCGGGCAGGGCCACGCCGCCGATGGTCAGCGACCCCACCATGGACGACCCCGACACCGCCCCGAACCCCGCGCAGGCCCCGATGGACCCATAGGCGGCCGAGCCCCGGACCGGCACGCCGCGATGCAGGAACATGTAAAGGTTCGCCCCGATATTGGACCGGCTGATCAACTCTCCCAGAAACACGAACAACGGAACGGCCAGCAGGATGTAGTTGATCCAAACGCCCCACAGCTTCAACTGCGCCGAGACCAGCGAGGTGTTGAAGGTCTGGATTTGCCACAGGAAGGGCAGCGATGCCGCCGCCAGCGCGAAAGGGATCGGCAGGCCAAGCGCGATCAGCAGGATCAACAGGCCCATCAGCCCCAGGGCGACTTCATACCATTCCATCGCGGGTTTCCTTTTGCGGGGGCGGGCGCAGGGCAATCTGCAACAGCCGCAAGCTGGCATAAAGCGTGAAGACCGTCAGCGCCGCCGCCGCCACGCCCCAGAACAGGTAGCGCGGCCAGTTCAGGATCTCCGAGGACGACCCCGAATTGAAGGCGCGGATCGTGGCGTTGATCGTGGTGATCGAGAAGAACACCCCGATCAGAAGCATGATCGTTCCGTTGAACAGCAGGATCAGCTTCTGGAGGCCGGGATTCAGCATGTCGGTCAGCAGCGTCACGCGCGGGTAGGAATCCTCGCGCATGGCATAGGCAAGCCCGACCAACGCGACCGGAAACAGCAAAAGCGCTGTTGCTTCCGTCACCATGCGGTCGGGCCGTCCGATGGCGTAGCGCATGAACACACCGTAAGTGATCCAGAGCATCTGGACCACGATGATCAGCGCCCCGAGGGCGGCAAGCCCCACCACCAGCCATTCAACGGTTTTCGTTGCCCTGTCGATCAGTCTGAGCATGGAACCCTCTGGTGCTGGCGGGACAGCTTGCCGCTGATCCTTTACAGTGCCTTATAGCTGGTGCGCTGCAAACAGCGCGCGAATTTCGCTGGCCAGTTCCGGCCCGCAGGCAGCGTCAACTTCCTCGGTCCACTGCGCCGCGATGTCGGAAATCATCGCGTTGCGTTCGGCGGCCGAGATCGACACAGCCGCGCCACCGCCCTTCATCACGGCATTGCCGACCTGCGCGTCGATCCAGTCTTCATAGCGCGGCTGCAACCAGGCTTCGGTCTCTGCCCCGGCTTCCAGAACTGCGGCCTGATCTTCCTCCGACAGGCGGTTGCAGCGGTCGAGGTTCATCATGTACTGGATGTTTCCGTAGAACAGGCTGGCATTTACCATATACGGCATGACGTTCCACAACTGCCAGGAACTGTAGGTGGCCACGCCCATGTTGATGCCATTGACCACGCCGCGTTCGGCGGACTGGAACACTTCGCCGGGCGCGATGAACACAGGCTGACCACCCCATGTCTCGATCATCATGCTGACCAGCGGCCCGATGGAGCGCACGAGCATCCCGTCCAGATTGCTCAGGCTGTCGATTGGCCCCTGAAACCACCATTCCTGATCATAGGAATAGTTGGAGTTGATGATCGGGATCAGCCCGACATTGGCCGCTTCGGGGGCGATGAGTTCGGCATAGGCCGCGTCCAGCCCGACCTGGTCTTCCAGGTCAATCGCGGCCGGATACAGAGAGGTCACGCGGTAGCAGGGCAGGCGCGTATCGGCCGAGATCCAGCTTATGTCGGCCACGCCGCCCTGAAGCGCATCGACTCCGTCCGACCAGCCGTGCAGGGTCGAGGACGGAAAGATATCGACGGTGATCCGGCCGTCGGTCTTTTCGGACACGAGTTCCGCGAATTTGGCAAAGCCCTGATAGCGGATATCGGTTTCATTGACATAGGTGGACAGGCGGATCGTTTCGGCCTGCGCCGCGCTGGCCAGAAGCGCGCCAAGAACGGAAAGGGCAAGCAGCTTGGGGTAGGGTGTCATCAGGCTTCTCCATTGTTGAACAGTTAGGGGCTCGGGCCACTCAGGCGGCTTTCTGGGTGTTGAATAGATGGCCATAGGCAAACAGTGCGACAGACCCGCCCGTATGCAGGAAGACAACGCGGTCGGTCTTTTGGAACGCGCCTGAGCGGACCATCGCAACAAGCCCGGCAAAGCCCTTGCCGGAATAGACCGGGTCAAGCAGGATGCCTTCCAGCCGCGCAAGAAGCAGCATCGCATCGACCATTTCCGGCGTTGGTTGCCCGTATCCGGGACCGACCTGATCATCCTGTGCGATCACCATGTCGCGCGGCAAGTCCCCGCGCGCGCCGATCAGTTCTGCCGTGCGCACGGCCAGCGCATGGACATTGTCGATCTGCTTTTCGCGGGGCGCGCGGACGGAATATCCGGTCACGGGAATGGGCGCGTTCATTGCATAGAGGCCCGCCAGCAGCCCGGCCTGCGTGCCCGCACTGCCGGTGGCATGTACGATATGGTCAATCCGCAGCCCGGCCTCATCGGCCTGGGCCACCAGTTCCTCGGCACAGGCGGCATAGCCCAGCGCACCCACCGGGTTGGACCCGCCACCGGGGATGACATAGGGCTTGCGGCCCTGCGCGCGAAGAGTCTCTGCCAGTGCCTCGGCCTCGGCATTCATGTCCAGACCTTCGGGGCGGAAATCGAGGCTGCAGTCCATCATCACGTCCAGAAGCACATTGCCTGCCGCCTCGTAGTCGGCACCCTGATTCGTGACACGGCGTTCCAGGAGCGCGTGACAGCCCAGCCCGGCACGGCAGGCAGCAGCGGCGGTCTGGCGCACATGGTTGGATTGCGTTGCCCCTTGCGTGACCAGCGTATCGGCCCCTTGCGCCAACGCATCGGCCAGCAGAAATTCCAGCTTGCGCGTCTTGTTGCCGCCCGAGGCAAGACCCGTGCAGTCATCACGCTTGATCCAGATTTCCGGCCCCCCCAGTTCGGCGCTCAGCCGTTCAAGCCGCTCCAACGGGGTTGGAAAATGGCCAAGCCTGTATCTTGGGAACCGCGCGAGATGCATGTTGATATTCCTGTTTCGCTCTTTTCAAGATGTAGAACACCGAAATAATCCTTGTTCAAATGCCAATATCTTGCATTAATATGCATGAATTGCATTTTAGGGCCAGAATGCGTCTTGAATGGATCGAAGATATCCTTGCGGTGGCAGAGCATGGCTCGTTTCAGGCCGCCTGCGAGAAGCGAAATGTCTCGCAGCCCGCCTTCTCGCGTCGCATGCGCCAGATAGAGCTGGCGCTGGGCGTAACACTGTTTGACCGGACGGCACGGCCAGCGCGCTTGGCGGTGCATGTCCATGATCAGCTAGACCGCATGCGCGAGCTGTCCGCCGGACTGCGTGATCTGACTGGTGCGCTGCGCGATACGGAAGGGACCCGACGGCGGCGCATCGTGATTGCCTCGCAGCATGCCATCGCTGCAACCTCTACCCCGGAGATTATCGGACGCTTTGCCGATCTCGACATCGATACGCGCCTGCGCTCGGCCAACCGTGACGATTGTCTGGCGCAGATCATGACGCGGCGCGCGGATATTGCCTTCATCCATGATGTGGCTGGGGCGCAGGAGATTCCCGGCTCGGACTTTCTTGAAATCATTCAGATCGGGACCGAGGCCCTGATCCCCGTATATGCAAGCGACAAGCTGGGAACGCTCAATCATTCCTACGAGCGTGGGGAGCTTCCGGTGATCGCCTATCCGGCAGATGTATTTCTGGGGCAGGTCCAACGGCGGGTAATCTTTCCGCGGCTCACGCGCGTTGGCCGTGTCCGGCCCCGTCTTGAAACCGCGCTGACGCTCGCGGCGCTGGAATTCGCGCGGACGGGCTTTGCCGTCGCGTGGATACCAGAACCGCTCGCGAGAGCTGATGTCAGAAGTGGTCGACTGGTGGACCTGAGCACGACGCTGCCGTCGATCCTGATGACCCTCATCGCAGCACGCCTGGGCGACGCGGTTTCACCGATTGTGACGGACGTCTGGGAACGGATATGCGCGATGGCGCAATCCCCCGGAATCGGTTGAGATCGACACGGCGGCTATCGGCTTTCGCCAGAAGCTGCGAGTGAAAATGTCGATGCCGCGGCCGTCCTGAAAAGGCTGCCTGCTGCCGTCGTCCGGGGGATGGGCACACGCGATTGCCCGGGACGCGCTCGACCCTCTGCAACACTATCGCATCTGCACTGAGCGCCTTCACCCCACAGGAATGCGCGCGATATCTCCGCCATGCAGATCATGTGTCAACTTGATCGGGACTCACTCTGGTAAGCGTCATCTTTCCGATCCTCGCCGCATCTTGGTCGGATTGCGTGCCAGCCTTCGGCCGATCCGGACTATGCGCCGCCCCGTGGAACTTCGGTTCCGGTAGCACGAGCCGTCATCGTCCCGCCCTCAATGACCGGGATACCGCGCAGGATGACAGTTTCGGGCCAGCCAGTCACCTCGAACCCTTCATAAGGGCTGTAATCCGCCGCATCGTGCAACTCGGCGTGCCGGATCGTCCTGCGCAACTGCGGGTCCCAGATCGTGATATCGGCATCAGAACCTATGGCGATGGTGCCTTTGCGCGGATACATGTCATAAGTGCGGGCATGGTTCGTTGATGTCAGCGCCACGAAGCGTGGCAGATCAATACGACCCTTCATGACGCCCTCGGAAAACAGGATTGGCAAGCGCGTTTCGATCCCCGGGATTCCGTTGGGGATATGCCTGAAGCTGCGCAGTCCCGCCGGATTGCGCTTGCCCTGGACGTCATCATACCGGAATGGACAATGGTCGGATGAATAGAGATCGAACAGACCGGTTTGAAGACCGCGCCAGCAATTCTGCTGCTCCACCGTGTCGCGTGGCGGCGGCGAGCATACGAACTTGGCCCCTTCCCAGTTCTCCCGTGCAAGGTCCTCGGCCTCCAGCACCAGATACTGCGGGCATGTTTCAGCCGTGATATTGACGCCGCGCGCCCGCGCTCTGGCGATCTCGTCGATGGCCGCACCGTTGG
>SLQN01000160.1 GCA_007131465.1 Paracoccaceae bacterium | reverse complement strand
GATTCCATCTGGATCGGGCGCGCAGGGACGGGCGCGCGCGCGCCCGAGAACATCGATACGCGGGCAGCCACGATGGCGCTGTTGCGCGCCGAGATCGGCGCGGCGCTGGACGCGCGCGCGCGTCTGCTGATCGCCTTCGACATCGGCTTCGGGTATCCGCGCGGCTTTGCCCAGGCCCTGACAGGGCGGGCCGAGGCGCTGGCGGTCTGGGACTGGCTGGCCGCGCGCATCACCGATGATGCGAAGAACCGCAACAACCGCTTTGAAGTCGCCGCCGAAATCAACCGCCGCTTTCCGGGGCTCGGGCCATTCTGGGGCAGGCCCAACGGGCACGACCTGCCCGACCTGCCCGCCAAGGGGACGCTGCGCCACTCTCACGGGCTGGCAGAATTGCGCGAGACCGAGACACTGTGTTCGGGCGCGCACCCGATGTGGAAGCTTTACACCACAGGCTCCGTCGGCTCGCAAAGCCTGCTGGGGCAGGCGCATCTGGCCGGGCTGCGGCGTGACTTCGGGGCAGGGCTGGCGGTCTGGCCGATGGAAGATCCCGCCGCGCCTGTGGTGCTGGCCGAAACCTATCTGTCGCTGATCGACCCGGCGGTGAAACTGGCGCAGGGCTATGCCTGCAAGGATGCCGCCCAAGTCGATCTGCTGGCCCGCGCCTTTCACCGCGCCGATATGGGCACATTGATGGCCGCCCCGGCCAGTGCCGACACCCTGCGCGAGGAAGGCTGGATTCTGGGTGCGGGGCATGGCGCGGCCCTGCTGGGGCATCTGCCCGACCCGGGCCTGACCCCGCCCCGGCTGCGCAATGACTGCTTTGCGATGCCGCAAGGGGTGGACTGGGTTCCGGTTGATGCAGCACTGGACCGGCTGCGCGCCACTTTGCACCCGATCACGGGGGTTGAAGAGATCGCCACCAGCGCCGCCGGGGGCCGGGTTCTGGCGCAGCCCCTGAAGGCGCGCCGCGCCAATCCGCCCGGCGCCAATTCCGCCGTCGATGGCTATGGCTTTGCCCATGCCGCGCTGCAGGGCGATGGCCCCTATACGTTGCCGCTGCTGGCCGGGCGCGCGGCGGCAGGTCAACCCCATGCGGGCGCGGTTCCGGCAGGCGCGGCGCTGCGCATCCTGACGGGTGCAATCCTGCCCGAGGGTGTGGATACAGTTGTGCTGGAAGAAGACTGCGCGCAGGACGGCGCGCGCGTGGCCTTTGATGGCCCGGTAAAACCCCGCAGCAACACCCGCAAGGCGGGCGAGGATGTGCAGGCCGGGGTGGAATTCCTGCCACAGGGCCGGGTGCTGACACCCGCCGATCTGGCACTGGCATCCGCGCTGGGTGTGGGGCACGTGCCTGTGCATGCGCAGTTGCGCGTGGGTGTGCTGTCGACCGGGGACGAGATCCTGTCCGCCCCGCAGGCCGATGCGCAGACCCACCAGATATATGACGCAAACCGCCCGATGTTGCTGGAGATCGCACGGCGCTGGGGGTATGCGCCGGTCGATCTGGGCCACAGCCCCGATGACCCGGCCCGCATCGCCGCCGCGCTGGATGAGGGCGCGCGCACCTGCGATGTGATCCTGACATCGGGCGGGGCCTCGGCGGGCGATGAGGACCATGTCTCGCGCCTGCTGCGCGCGCATGGCAATCTCAGCAGTTGGCGCATTGCGCTGAAACCGGGCCGCCCGCTGGCACTGGCGCTGTGGCAGGGCGTGCCGGTTCTGGGCCTGCCCGGCAACCCTGTCGCGGCGCTTGTCTGCACGCTGGTCTTTGGCCGCCCCGCGCTGTCGCTGCTGGCGGGCAGCGGCTGGCGGCTGGCGCAGGGGTTTACGGTCCAGGCGGCGTTTGACAAGTCCAAGAAGGCTGGCCGGCGCGAATATCTGCGCGCGCGCGTGACAGAGGACGGGCGCGCAGAGGTCTTTGGCTCGGAAGGGTCGGGCCGGATCAGCGGGCTGAGTTGGGCCGAAGGGCTGGTCGAGTTGCCTGATGCTGCCGCCAGCATAAGGCCCGGAACACCCGTGCGCTATTTCCCGTTCGCCAGCTTCGGGATCTGATCACGTTTGCGTTGTTGCGCAAAGCGCGATTGTCCTGACTGTGTAGCGCGGATTGTCGCAGTCCCGTCCAAAGCCGACCCCATTCTTGCCTCAATTCCCGCCTATCCCGTAAAATACAGCGGAATATCGAGTAGCAGGGGCGCAGGTATGGATCGACTGACAGAGATGGAAGCATTCGCCACGGTTGTGGACCAAGGAGGCTTCACCGATGCTGCGCGCAAGATGGGAATTTCGAAATCCGCTGTATCCAAACATGTCTCCTCGCTGGAAGCACGCCTTGGGGCGCGGCTTCTCAACCGCACGACCCGCCGCGTCAGCCCCACCGATATCGGGCTTGCCTATTATGACCGCGCGCGCCGCGTCCTGAATGACGCGGGCGAAGCCGACAACCTCGTGACCTCGATGCAATCAGCCCCTTCGGGCATTCTGCGCATTGCCGTGCCCACCGATTTTGGCGCGACGCATCTGTCCCCGATCCTGGGCGAGTTCCTGAACCGCTATTCGGACGTGTCGGTCAACATGGTGCTGAAGAACCGCTATGTCGAACTGATCTCGGAAGGGTTCGATCTGGCCATTCGCATGGGCGAGATGGACGATTCCAGCCTGCGCGCGCGCAAGATCTGCGAGGCCACGCAACGCCTGATCGCATCGCCCGAGTATCTGGCGAAACATGGCCGCCCCACGCGGATTGATGACCTCAATGACCATCGTCTGCTATATTACGCGCATAATGCCGCAAGCTCGGTCTGGCGGATCAGCGCGCCTTCGGGGGAACAGCGGCAAGTGCGCTCGGCCTCGTGGTTCTCTGTCAATGACGGACAATCGCTGCTGAATGCGGCCATTACCGGGCTGGGCATCGCGTATCTGCCCAGTTTCCTTTATGCGCCCGCCATGAAGAACGGCCTGGTCGAAGACGTGATCCCCGATCTGCCGCGCGATGTGCAAAGCCTCTATGCCGTCTATCCCGCCGGGCGCTACACGCAGCCCAAGGTCCGCGCGCTGATTGATTTTCTGGTCGAATCCTTTGGCAAGCGCAGTGCTGATGACTGGTAGCGCCACCCGATTCGGGCCCTTACGCGGGCCGATCCGGGCCCATGCCTTGGGCCAACCTCTTGCATTGGCGGTATTTGCAGCCGTCTGAACGCCTGCACAGCAGCAGGTCAGGCCCGATGATAGGGGCCTCCGGCCAGAATTGTCGCAGCGCGGTAGATCTGCTCGCTCAGCATGACGCGCGCCAGCGCATGCGGCCAGACCATCGGCCCGAAAGACAGAAGCGACTGCGCTTGCGCCCGGAAATCCGGGTCCAGCCCATCCGCCCCCCCGATGACGAAGGCCAGATCGGCAGTGCCCCCATCGCGCAGCGATGCCATCATCCGCGCCAGATCTGGCGATGTGCGCATCTCGCCGCGTTCGTCCAGCACCACGACATGCGCCCCCTCGGGCAGGGCGCGCTGCAACAGTGCGGCCTGTGCGGCGGGTGTGCTCGCCTTGCGGTCATCCACCTCGTGTTCCAGGCACGGCCCCAGCGACAGGCTGCGCCCTGTGCGATCAAACCGGGTCAGGTAGTCGGAAATCAAAGCGCGTTCCGGCCCGGTGCGAATCCGGCCAATGGCGCAGACATGCAGGCGCATCAGGCGACAGGCTTGCCGCCCGCATCCTGCCACATTTTTTCAAGCTGGTAGAATTCGCGCACTTCCGGGCGGAAGATATGAACCACCACATCGCCTGTATCGATCAGCACCCAGTCGCCCACTTCCTTGCCTTCGGACCGTGCCGACAGGCGAAACACCTCTTTCAGGCGGTCCAGCAATTTCTGGGCAATCGCGGACACCTGCCGGGTCGAACGCCCCGAACAGATGATCATGTGATCGGCCATCGCGGATTTGCCCCGCAGGTCGATGGACGTGATGTCTTCGGCCTTGTCATCATCGAGCGAGGTCATGACCAACTCCAGGATGGCATCACTGCTGATCGGCTTTGCGGCTCTTGCGTCCGGGGGGGCCATGATTGCGGTCGATTCGATGTAAGACAGAGACCTGTCCTCCCTGATTGGCTGATGTCAGGTCCAATATAACACTGCATCCGGGGATTCTCAATCGGCGCTGCGGGCAAGAGCGCCGGAATCGTCGAAAATCCGCTTGCACCCGTGGTGAGCGCTCTCGACCGTTGCCTTGCAGGCGATAAGGGCGTATTCACCCTGCCATGATACGCTTTTTTGACATGACCGACCATGCGCGTCTGCCGCAGCGCTTCGAGCGTGACGCCCGGTCCGTGCTGGCACGACTGCGCTGATCCGCCCCAAGGCCCCGGACGGGGCCGCGTTCACCCATGCCAGCCCTCCCTCTATCGCAAGAGTCCCTCCCATGCCAAAAACCCTCTATGACAAGATCTGGGACGCCCATCTCGTCCACGAAGATTCTGACGGAACCTGCCTTCTGTATATCGACCGCCATCTGGTGCATGAAGTCACCAGCCCGCAGGCCTTTGAAGGGCTGCGCCTGAGCGGTCGCAAGCTGCGCGCGCCCGAAAAGACGATCGCCGTGCCCGATCACAATGTCCCCACCACACCCGACCGTGAACAGGGGATCAAGAACCCCGAATCGCGTATCCAGGTCGAGGCGCTGGATCGCAATGCCCGCGAATTCGGGGTGCATTACTACCCCGTCAACGATATCCGCCAGGGCATCGTGCATATCGTCGGCCCTGAACAGGGCTGGACGCTGCCGGGCATGACGGTCGTGTGCGGCGACAGCCACACGGCCACGCATGGTGCGTTCGGCGCGCTGGCGCATGGCATCGGCACGTCCGAGGTCGAACATGTGCTGGCCACCCAGACCCTGATCCAGCAGAAATCCAAGAACATGAAGGTCGAGATCACGGGATCGCTGCCCCCCGGTGTCACGGCCAAGGACATCACCCTGTCCGTCATCGGCGCGACAGGCACGGCAGGCGGCACAGGTTATGTGATCGAATATTGCGGGCAGGCCATCGAGGAATTGTCGATGGAGGGGCGCATGACAATTTGCAACATGGCCATCGAGGGCGGCGCACGCGCGGGTCTGATCGCCCCCGACGAGAAGACCTTCGCCTATGTGAAGGGACGCCCGCATGCCCCCAAGGGTGCGCAATGGGACGCGGCCCTGGCCTGGTGGAAGACCCTGAAATCTGACGAGGACGCACAGTGGGACAAGGTCCTGACGCTCCGCGCCGAAGATATCGCGCCCGTCGTGACCTGGGGCACAAGCCCCGAAGACGTGCTGCCGATCACGGCAAGCGTGCCCGATCCCGCCAGCTTCAGCGGTGGCAAGGTCGATGCCGCGCGCCGCGCGCTGGAATATATGGGGCTGGAAGCGGGTCAGAAACTGACCGATATCGCGATTGACACGGTCTTCATCGGGTCCTGCACCAATGGCCGGATCGAGGACCTGCGCGCCGCCGCTGCCATTCTGAAAGGGCACAAGGTCAAGGACGGGTTGCGCGCGATGGTCGTGCCCGGCTCTGGGCTTGTGCGGGCGCAGGCCGAGGAGGAAGGGCTCGCCCAGATCTTCCTTGATGCAGGTTTCGAATGGCGGCTTGCGGGGTGTTCGATGTGCCTTGCGATGAACCCCGACCAGTTGTCACCGGGCGAGCGTTGCGCCGCAACCTCGAACCGCAATTTCGAGGGCCGCCAGGGCCGGGGCGGCCGCACGCATCTGATGTCGCCCGCCATGGCCGCCGCCGCTGCCATTACGGGCCGGTTGACGGATGTGCGCGAGATGATGACGCAACCCGCCTGATTTCATCTTGGACAACATATCCCCGGGACCCGGGCAACGCCCAGGCGCTCCCGGACAGGAGACAGCAATGGACAAATTCACCACCCTGACCGGCATCGCGGCCCCCATGCCGTTGGTCAATATCGACACCGACATGATCATCCCCAAACAGTTCCTGAAAACCATCCAGCGCACTGGACTGGGCAAGAACCTGTTTGACGAGATGCGGTTTGATCCCGACGGCAGGGAAATCCCCGATTTCGTCCTCAATCAACCCGCCTACCGCGATGCTCAGATCCTTGTCGCCGGCGACAATTTCGGCTGCGGGTCGTCGCGCGAACACGCGCCCTGGGCGCTGGCCGATTTCGGCATCCGCGTCGTCATCTCGACCAGTTTTGCCGATATCTTCTACAACAACTGCTTCAAGAACGGCATGCTGCCCATCGTGCTGCCGCGCGATCAGGTGGATCACCTGATGGAAGATGCCCGCAAGGGCGCGAATGCGCGCATCGCGATCGACCTCGAATCACAGACCGTGACCAGCACTGACGGGCAGGTATTTCCCTTCGACCTCGACCCGTTCAAGAAGCACTGTCTGCTCAACGGTCTCGACGATATCGGGCTGACACTTGAAAAAGTCGATAGAATTGACTCTTTTGAGGCCAAGGCGGCCGAGGCCCGTCCCTGGGTGTAATCGCGGGTATTACACTGAAAATCAGGCACTTCGGGGCGGCATTTCACAAGGATGCCGCCTTTTCCACACATATTTGATGCAAAAACGCGACAGTCTGATCTCGAAAACGCCACAGACCTGCTGCACCCTTGTGTCAGGCTTGCAAGGATGACGGAATTTGGGCAACATTGTGGCAAAAAAAAGGCGAGCACTTTGGCCGAGGCATCGAGTAGGACGCCCGACATATCCGGAAAGACGCTTTTCCGGGCATCGGGTTAAGGTTTCAATGACGCAGTTTGCATTGATCTGCTTGCGCGGATTGCTGGTCGCATCCCTTGTGCTTGCGCCGGGGCTGCTGTTGCCCGACATCTCGCCGGATGTTGCACAGGGTGTCACGCTGCTGGCACTGCTTGCGGCGGTTGTGGTGGTGACGGAATATTCGGCACGCTATCCAGGGCTGATCGAGTTTCGCGATGCCAAACCCTATAATCGTGGGCGCTTCCTGCTTCTGGCTGGCATCGTGCTGTCACTGATCGTCCTGCAGCGCGACATCGTGCTATACCCCGACACGCCAAGCCTGCTCACGCATCTGGCGCTGGCGCTCGGGAACCTGATGCATTTCAGCTTCAGTCCGGTCGCGCTCCTCGTGGCGTCGCTGCCGCAGGGGCTGCCGGGGCCGCATCTGGCCAATGTCGCCATCAGTGCCGCGCTGGCCTATATAGTGTCCCTTCTGGGGCTGGGGCTGTTTGTGCTCGGATTGCTGACGGGCTACTGGCCGCGCAGGAATGCTGTTTTCAACGTCTGGGTGAACCTGCCGAATTTCGACCCGACAAAAGGCGTCGATGTTGTGCAACGGCTCGAACGCGATGGCCAGCTTAACATTGCGTTAGGGATTATCATGCCATTCTCGCTGCCAGCCTTGCTGCACTTGTCCACACTTCTGGTGCAGCCCCTGACATTGGAATCGCCGCTGGCGCTTATCTGGGGATTGACGCTCTGGGCCATCATACCGGTCAACCTTATCATGCGGGGCGCGTCGATGTATCGAATCGCGCAGCTTATCCGTGCGCAGCGCCGGCGCATTGCCGAAGCCGAGGATGCCGTGCCCTTGCCATCGCAATCGGCTTATTCCTGATCCTGCTCGCGCCGGTTACGGCGCAGCCACCCGAAGACGACAGCTTGCGCATCGCGTTCTGGCGTATCGATCTGGGCGCGCGCGGACCGGGGTATGCGTTGCGCGATATCCTTGCGGGTGACGCGCTGCCGCGCGCCAAGGCCGCGCTTGTGGCACATCTGGCCCCGGATATTCTGGTGTTGTCGGGCCTTGATCATGACGCGGGGCTGCAGACGCTTTCCGCCTTTGGCGCGCTGATCGCAGAGCAGGGCCACAGCCTGCCGCATGGCTTCGCCTTTCCCTCGAACGCCGGGCAGCGCACCGGGCGGGACATGACAGGCGACGGGCGCGATGACACGCCTGATGACACACAGGGCTATGGCCATTTTACAGGGGAACGCGCGCTGGCGCTGCTCTCGCGCTGGCCTGTCGATGTGGCTGGCGCGCGCGATTTCTCGACCTTCCTGTGGCGCGACCTGCCCGGCGCTCTGCTGCCGGAACTCGACCCGGAAATCCTCGATCTGCAACGCTTGTCCAGTACCGGGCATTGGGACATCCCGGTCACGATTGCGCCCGGCCAGACCCTGCATCTGCTGATCTATCAGGCCGGGCCGCCCGTCTTTGGCAGGCATGCGACGCGCAACCTGCGGCGCAACCATGATGAAACTGCGTTCTGGACAGCCTTTCTGGACGCAAGGTTGCACATGCCCCCGCCCCCTGCGCCCCTTGTCGTGGTCGGCGGCAGCAATCTGGACCCGTTCGATGGTGACGGGATGCACGGTGCCATGCAAACCTTGCTGGCCCATCCAGCGCTGCAAGACCCGATGCCCCGCAGCACAGGCGCAGTGCTGGCCGCCAGCGACCCGGCCAGTGCGGGGCATCTGGGGCCGCATGCGCTGGACACTGTGCACTGGCCGGACGAGCCGGGAAACCTGCGCGTCAGTTACATCCTGCCGGGGACAAATCTGCGCGTGCAGAACGCCGGTGTTTTCTGGCCGCGCCCGGACAGCGCCGAGGCCGCATTTCTGGGGCCGTCAGACGCGCCCATCGCGCGCCATCGCCCGGTCTGGGTGGATATCGCGCGCAGCAGCCTTGTTCGTGCAACGCCGCCGTGACGCGCTGGACGGGGTCGTGCGGACCAACGCTCCGGCCCTGAACCGGAGTTTCGACCGATGGTGAAGTCCATGCGGGAAACCGGGGTTTGCGCGAATCGCGCCCTAATTGATCAGTCCTGCATGGCGCATTGCGGCATCCATCGCGGCGCGCGCGGGCTCGGTCAGCCCCAGTAGCGGCAGGCGCACTTCGTCGCTGCATTTGCCCAGACGCCAGAGCCCATATTTCGCCCCGGCAAGCCCCGGCTCGGCAAAGATTGCCACATGCAGCGGCATCAACGTGTCATGCAACTCCAGCGCGCGGGCATAATCGCCTGCCAGAGTGGCTTCCTGAAACGCTGCGCACAGCCGGGGGGCGACATTGGCCGTGACCGAAATGCACCCCACACCGCCTTGTGCATTGAAGCCCGGCGCTGTCGCATCCTCGCCCGAAAGCTGAATGAAATCCGGCCCGCAGGTCATGCGTTGCAAACTGACACGCTCCAGCTTGCCGGTGGCATCCTTCACGCCGATGATGCGCGGCAATTCGGCCAGCTGGCCCATCGTCTCGGGCGTCATG
>SLQN01000360.1 GCA_007131465.1 Paracoccaceae bacterium | reverse complement strand
TGGAGGGGTAGAACTTCGCCTGTGCGAAAAACTCTCCGATGCCATTGAATACGCGGACCATGGAGCCGTCGGTAATGCCCTTTTGTGCCGCCAGTTCGGGATTGATATAGATATTGGGCTCACCCCGCTGCAGCCGCATCATGTATTTGTTCGAGCGCCAGTTGGTGTGAATGCCCCATCGCGTATGCGGCGAATAGAATGACAGCGGATAATGCGCCGCGCCTGAGCCAGCATGGTGCCGCGCGGTGGGCACAACCGCGCCAAGGCGCTCGAAGGTCGGGTGATCACAATAGAAGGTCACCCTTCCGGTCAGCGTCTCATACGGGATTTTCTGTTCGGTCTGCGGAACAAACGGATTATACGGTTCGTCTGCTGCCAGATCTCCGTAGACCCCCGCGCTCTCGTTCATGACGAAAAAGCCGCGCTCGGCACCTTCCTCGAGTGTCACGCCACCAAACTCCGGGCCATTGTCCACCAGCCACCTGGTCGCGTCGTAATCGGTCATCAACTCGCCATTCATGGTGAAATCGTCATGAATGGTGTGCAGATCGCGCGAGACATCACCATCCGGGATCCCCTCGACACCCCGGGCGATGGCACGCTCCTGAATCTTGCGGGTCAGGATTTCCATGATGTCCCAGTCAGGTTTTGCCTCGCCGATCGGTTCCACCGGGCGCGAGAAGACGTTTACGAAACGATGATAACCCGTCGCGCGAATGTCCCACGCCTCGTAATGGCTGGCTGCCGGCAACAGGTAATCGGCCCATTGCGCGGTGGAATCCATCCGCACATTGATATCGACAAAAAGCTGCGAGACCTCTTCCAGAATGTGTTCGCGGTATTTCGTGGCAAACTTGTTGCGGCGGAACGGATTGTCGGCGATGACGATCATCCCCTTCATCTCGCCGTAATATGGCATCCAGCCTTTCGAGATGCTCTCGTCGATCATTTCCTCCATCTCATCGAGGTCAAAACCGACACGTTCCTTCAGTTTCGCGTTGTCGAAATGCTGGCGGGCATGTTCGATCATGTTACCGCGCTGGAACTCGCCCAGCCCACCAGCCTCAAGCCGGGGCAGCTTCTCGAATCCGTAAAGCGCAAGCTCCAGCCATTTCGGCTGACTCCAGTCCGTCCAGGAGGTGTCCATGCCCCCGGTCTTGCCGACATGGCCGGTAAGCGCCAGCATCAACGCCTGCGCCCAGCTTGTATAGATACCGTTCGAATAGCGCCCGATATTGAAGCCCAGCATCAGGATCGCCTTTTTCGCTTCGGCAAAGGCGCGCGCTTCCTGCCGCACGGTCGAGGCGGCGACGCTGGTGACTGCCGCCGTCTCCTCGGGCGGGTATTTGGCGGCTTCCGCTTTCACCTTCTCGAAAACTGTCGTGACCGGGATGCCCTCGACTTCGAATTCTCCCTCCAGCGCCGGATCGACACCATTCAGGGTGATGGTCTTTTCCTGCGACCCCATCGACCCGGTGATCCTGACAGCAGCGTCGGTGTTCAGATCCCAGTGATAGAAAACCTCCTCCGAGCCACCATCGACAAGGTCTGCCTCGCGCAGCATCTTGCCAGTGTCGGTCCGCACCAGAACCGGCAGATCAGTCTGCTCTTTCATGAATTCGGGCTTGTACAGCCCTTCCTCGATGATCACGTTCACGAAAGACATCGACAGATACGGGTCCGCCCCCGGCTCGATCGGGATCCAGAGATCCGCATGGATCGATGAGGGGTTGTAATCCGGCGCAACCGACACAACCCGCGCACCGTTCCATTTCGCCTCCCACAGATAATGCGCATCGGGGATACGGGTGGCGTTCGGGTTGAACAGCGACATCATGATGTAATCGGCGTCGAACCATGCATCCGATGTGAAGTTTTCGAGCGGATTGCCGAAGGCCAGATGGGCACCAGTGTTCAGATCCCCGACATCGGTGAAGATATCGAGCTGCACCCCGCCCACAAGGGATGCGAAGCGATAGGGTGCTGCGAAACGCACCATTGACAGATTGCCCGAGCCAGTATGCGTCTTCAGCTTGCCGGGCCCATGCTCGACGAAGATGTCGATGATCTTGTCGGCGATCTCCTCGGTGATGTCATCCCAGGACATGCGCTGCCACTTGCCCTCGCCCCGCTCGCCGACCCGCTTCATCGGATACCGTAGCCGGTCGCCTTCATACATCGCGGACGAATGAATGGCCCCTTTCTGGCAGCCGCGCGGGTTCGCATCGGGCACGTTCGGGTTGATCTGCGGATACTTGGCGAGTTGTTCCTCGCGGATGACGATGCCGTCCTTCACATAGACGTCGAAAGCGCAGTTGCCGACGCAATTGATGCAATGCGCCGCTTTGCCGATATGATC
The DNA here is from genome assembly GCA_007131465.1 of Paracoccaceae bacterium. GTDB lineage: Bacteria > Pseudomonadota > Alphaproteobacteria > Rhodobacterales > Rhodobacteraceae > Roseinatronobacter. Next base: position 6,945 of record SLQN01000360.1, on the reverse strand, counting down.
CCAACTGAATTCGCGCCGATACAGATCTTCCCAGTCGCGATAGGGATACTCGGTCTCCAGCGTATCGCCGATTGGCTCCAACCGGTTGAGCGCCCAACTCCGGTCTGCCGCGATGATCCCGGCCCCGACGAGCGATCCCGTCTGCAGAAATTCCCGACGCCGCATGCGCAACATGGCTTGCCTCCTCTTCGACAGAAAGGGCAGGCATCGGCCTCCCTGACTTGAATACAATCCAGAGACTAGCTGGCCTGCGGCCCTGAGAGGCTGCGAAGTTGTGACAAACTGTAAACGAGTTGTAAACGAACCGACATTTGCTTTGCATGTTTCCTTTCCGATGCGATGATTGAGTTGGGCGAATGCAGATCTTGGGTCATCCAGACGAGCATCTCGTGCAGGGAGGAGGATACACCCATGGGTTCGACGGTCGGAGCGGCTGCCATAGGCGTATTCAAGGACGCACCTGAGGCGCTGTTGGCAAGACGTCTGGGGTTGATGGAGGACAGACTCGTCGATCGATCCATCGATCTCGCGAAGTCCAATGGCTACACGCCCTTCACCACGACAGTGCGCGCTGCATGGACCGAGGCGGTCCGCAGCCTGACCGAAGCGCTGGAAAGCTATCTGCTGACCCCGAAACCCGATACCTTCGGACCACTGGCAACAATCGAATACCGGCGCGATCCACGCTTCGCCGGGATGCGTCTGATTGCCCGCAAGCACCGGGCGGTCGGTATATCGCTCGAACTTTATCTCGGCCTCTTCAAACATTTTCGACGCGTCTATACCGAGGCACTGCTACAAGTCGTGACCGACCCGGAAACACATGCGCTGCTGCTTGATCGGGTCGTCGATTTCTTTGACGAAACCGAATTGAGCGTCACCGCCGACTGGACCGAGGCTGGCGAAGATCAAAGATTGCGCGAGTTGCAATTGCAGACCCGATCCCTGACGCTGGTCAAGGACCGCTATGTGGCGATTTTCGAAAGCCTGCGGAATCCGGCCTTTCTGCTGAACCACGCGCATCATCTGGTGCACGCCAATCAAGCGGCGCTCACACTTTTTGTTGGCGCAGGCGAGGCGGGTGACAGCCTGTATCTCCATGTGCGGCACGAATTGCGACAGCGTCTCGAACAGATGCTGGGTGATCTTTTCTCGCCCGATACTGAACCCGAGCAGACAATCTGGAAGGAAACCGAGAATGGTCTGCGCTGCTTCGATCTGCGGCTGCGACCGCTACATGATGCGGTGCAGAACAGCACGCTAGGCTACTTGTTGCAGCTTTATGACGTGACAGACTATCAGGAAGCGACCGAGCAGGCCGAAAAGGCAGCGCGGCAGATGTCACGTTTCCTCGCAATGATGAGTCACGAGATCCGAACACCGTTGCATGGCGTTCTGGGGGCAGCTGAACTTTTGCGGATCTCAGATGACCTGGCTCAACCAGTATATCTCGACGTGATCCAAAGCGCCGGGCAGTCGTTGTTGCAGACACTGAACAACGTGCTGGATTACTCAAAGATGGAGAATGGCCCACCGGAGCCTCGGCCATCATGTATCAACCTGGCGCAGGCCCTGAACAGCTTCTGTGCCATGATCGCCGCGCGCCCCGGGCCACATCGCGAGAGCTTGTCATTGCGGCTTGCGTCCGACGTTCCGCACTTTGTCAGCGTCGACTGGGCCATGATCTTTCAGGTCCTGACCAATCTGGTATCAAATGCGCTTCGGCATGATTCCGGCGCGGGCGTTGCGCTTGACGTTGATCTCGTCGCACGCGACGATCTGGCCATCCGCATGTTGCGCTTCACAGTGACCGATCATGGACCGGGGCTGCCGGCTGAAGACTCGGCGGCGTTGCACTTGCCGTTCGAGGAAGCGAAGGCACGGCGGACGATCAATGGCGGCACTGGGCTGGGCCTTGCGATCTCGCGCTATCTGGTCTGTGCCATGGGAGGGCGTATCGATTTCTGCAATACGCCCAGCGGTGCCCGGATCTGGTTCGAGATCCCTTTCCAACCCGCCAGCGCGCAAGCACCTGAGGCACTGGAGTACGGGGCCATTTCCGGCATTCGGCCCGGCGGGCGATGTCTGCTTGTTGACGACGATCCAATCGGTGCGCTGGTATCGTCTCACCAGATTAAACTGGCAGGCTTTACGGTCGACAATGCGGCCACAATCAAAGCCGCCAGATCCCTTGTTGCAGAAACGGACTATGACGCTGTCATAATCGACTATCTGCTGCCCGATGGTACTGGGCCGGAATTGCTGAAAAGCCTGCGGTCCGCGCCGGACGCGGACCGCAGGGTCTACATAGCACTGACGGCCAATCTTGAAGCTTTCAGCGCGGCTCCGGACTTGCGCAAAGGTTTTCACCACATTCTGGGCAAACCAACCAACGCGGCCCAACTGGCGAAGGCGTTGCAAGAATGTACCGCTCAAAAGCGCATGCGAAGCGGAACGAAAAATGCGATGCCGGATCCTGGTGTGGTAAGCGCTGGAACAGACAGTTTGCAGGTCGATATTGCCGCGCTGTCCCCGTCGACACTTAAAGCCATGGCAGAGGCGCTGCGACAGGCATGGTCGGAGTTTCGAAAGCAACTCCGCAGGTCGATGCAGACTGCACCATGCGATGAATTGAAATCGCAAGCGCACCGGCTCGCGGGCAGCACCGCTCAGCTTGGCATCACCGAACTCGCTGGCCCCTTGCGCGCTTTGGAACAACGCTGCGACGCTGGGCCCGCTGCGGATATAAGTGATCTCGTGATTCTTCTTGATCGGCCGATCGAGCAGACCGCATTCTGGCGCAGTCTTGCACGGATTGAAGTGGATCAATGGGAAGATTGAACGATCACAAAGGCGATGATCCGTCACTATTGCTCGGTGATGTATTGTGCATTGACGATGACGACGTCATGCAAATCCTGCTCAGGGAAGTGGTGTGTCAGGCGGGTGCCAGATATCACGATGCGCGCTCAGCGCGTCAGGCCCGGCAGCTGCTCGGCGCTCAGCGATTCGATCTCGTGTTGCTGGACCGTCGGCTCCCCGACGCTGACGGGCTCTTGCTGATCGAGAGAATACAGAAGCGCAACAAATGTCCGGTGATTGTCCTGTCGCAAATGGGAGACTCGCAAGACCGCCAACTCGGGCTCGGACTTGGTGCCAGTGAGTATATTAGCAAACCCTTCAACCCGATCGACCTCTCCAGCAAAATTCGGATTATGCTCGAGAAAAACCTGCGGGCGCATCAGCGCGCGCTCAGCGAGCGGCTCGAAATGGGTTCGATAAGGCTGACTGCGTCGTCAGGAAAGCTGCAGATTGGCGACGAGGTGACATATCTTCCGCCAGCAGAAGCCCGAATGCTGCATCTGATGCTTTTGCACAAGGGTGAGGTTCTCGATCGCGACGACCTGACTTTGGCTGCGTGTGGGCGCGCCTGGAGTCCGGGCGACAGAACCGCCGATGTCTTGATCGCGAGGTTGCGCAAGAAAATTCCAGCAGAGGTAGCCACGATTACCACTGTGCATAGATGCGGTTACGTTCTCGACGGTTCCCCCGGAACGAAACCAAGTCGTATTGCCGCAAGCTAAAAATGCAGGAGCCTGTTTGTCACATCCGTTCGGGCTTCATTGTCAGGCCCCATGGCTCCGCTTCTGCTGCTGGATTCCGGGAAACATATTCTGTCTTGGGACATGACGAAGGTCAAAGATCACCGCGCGTCAGGTGCCGCAATATTTGAGGTCTCTGCGCCTGACACGCCTCATGTCGCGACCACAACATCTGGTGGCACACTGAACAGGTTGTCGCGCGTTAATCCACAGAAATCGCGAAGGAACGTAAGCATCCGGCGAGCGCCGCGGTCACGCGGCCTTGACGGCTTCCTGCTTGGCCTTCCAGTTCCACGGGAGCAACTCGGGCAAGCGTGACGCGGTGATGTCCGGCATGCGTGCAAGAACATCTGCCATCCAGGCCTGTGGGTCGATGGCGTTCAACTTGCAACTGACGATGAGGGTATACATGAAGGCCGCCCTTTCGCCACTGCGCTCAGACCCCGCAAAGAGCCATGATTTTCTGCCCAATGCGATGCCACTGAGGGCGCGCTCGGCGGCAGTGTTGGTCAGACAGATGCGCCCATCATCAAGGAAAGCGGTGAAGGCGCTCCACCGCTCGCCTTTGGGCGGTGTCAGATACTCGATGGCCTTGGCGACGCTGTTGTGTTTCGACATTCGCGCGCGCTCTTCCAGCAGCCAGGTATCAGTTCCTCGACCAGTCGCCGGGATCGCGCCTTATCCGTTCCAGTGCTTGCCTGACCGCATCCTGTGGACCTTCAAGCAATTGCAGATACATATCCTCACGGCAGATCAGCGCGCCCGTGATACCCCGACCGGGGATGACGCGCAGCGCATGCCCCAGGATGCTGTTCAGCGTTTTGGCGTCGAAGCCGAAGGGGCGTGATGTGTAGATCGCGCGATAGCCTGACATGGGTGCGCCCTTTTGCTGTTCACACGACCATGGCACAGTCATGTCTGCTTGGTACGGCGAAAGGCAGATAGAGGCTCCGGCTGTTGGTTCGTTGCCTTGCAAAAGACAATGCGCCCCGAAATTGCCCTATTGTTGCGTGATTTCTGCCTCGGATGCATCGCAGCATAAAACACGCCGCATCACTTGCTCGAAAAGGTATTCAAATGACACAAGCACAGTTCACCGACCCGGCTTTTGCCAATGATGTTATTGGTCTGATCCGCGACGAGCGGGCGAAGTCCGTATCCAGACGCGAATGGCTGCACCGCCTCAAGGGTCTTGGCTTGTTGGTCGATGCTGGAAAGGTGTTCACCATGCGCGACCGTCAGACAGTATGTGAACTGCCCGCTGCCTTGTGCGAATAAGCGGTCCGATGACTGATCAGGTCATTTAACCAGGCTTATCGGGTTTTCCCGCCACCCAACTCGCCACGATCAGCCCCGGCAGTGCCTCCTGCGTGCGCAGCGCATCGCGCGCCGGATCCAGCCGTTCTGGCAGTCTGACCTACGGGACCAGCAGAAGGACCGGCACGGTGCTCCGACCGCGCCAACGGGTCTTGAGGCTGGTCCCGGCAGGGATGGTGGTGCTGCAAGAGCACGGACAGAATGTCCGGCTTTCGGGCGAAAGCAAGCCGGAGGGTCCGCTAGTATTCGCAGCCCGCTCCCCAATACCAGTGGCCGCCGTCATCAAACGGACACGCGTTCGTATCAAACACCGATGACCCGGTCAGGTGGGTCAGATTGCCGCCCCGCCGTGGTGTGATTTCCCGCAGGACAGCAATGTTGGTGCCAAGTGCGCGGCCATTGTTATCGTGGACACCAATCGTCGCCCTGCTGATGTTGATATATTTCAGGGTCGATCCGAACATCAGAAAGGGGCGGAAGTCCTGGATGGCATTGCCATTCAAATCAAACCGGTTGACGGAGTCGAGGACGTCTGCTGCCATCCTGCAATTCCGAGGTCTGCCCTGCGCGTCTTCGCTCCTCAGTGCAAGCCGGGTAAAGAGTGAAATGGCGCTCCGGAGTGGCTGATTGCTGATGACGCCGTTTTGCCGATCATTGCAAAGCTGCTCGAAGCTTCTGTAATGGGCCATGAACTCCTGAATATTGGTGATCGAGCCATCGGCCCGCACCGGCCAGAACACGGCCCAGACATCGCTGCGGGGCTGCGTCATGGTCGCCGGAACCAGCTTCTGGTCAGCCCCAAGGCTCTGGCTTCGCGCGTCAAGGCCGGTGACAGCGAAGACAAGGCTCAGCGCCGCAATGCAGGCTGCGCGCAGGCAGTTAGCCGGGAAAATCATCGTCACATTCCTCCTCTGGCCAATATGCAGGTTCAACAGGCCGGTTCGGAACGCAGACATCCTGCCTTGTTGCCGGACCGTCCGTTTCTGAAAAAGTGGCGGTGCGGTGTCACCGAAGCCGGGTCAGTTCACGCTTGAAGTAATGCGTGTCAAAATAACGTCCCTGCGGCATGTCTGGCAAGATAATGCGTCGCGCGGCGCACCGGCAGGGGGGCAGTCTGTTACGGCCCTGATCGCGATCTGCCGCCATAGGACCGGCGGGCTGCAACCGGGTCGGGCGGGTTGTGGAAAATAAAGGATTGACCTGCCAGACATCTTCTGGCGAGTGTTCACCGAACATTGCAGCAATGGGTATCATGCCGATGGTTTTCACCCGCCGCAGTATGCTTGCGGCCTTTGCGGCTTTCGGGGTCAGCGCTGGCGCGCTACGGGCGCAGAGTGCTGCGCCTGTTATCGCCGTGGCCTCTGATCTGCAATTCGCGATTGAAGAGATCGCCGCCGCCTTCCGGACTGATACCGGCATGTCGGTGCGGCTGTCGATCGGTTCGACCGGCAATATGGCCCGCCAGATCCGCGCAGGGGCCCCGTTCGAGATTTTCATGGCCGCTGATGAAAGCTTCATCGCCGATCTGTACCGGGATGGTCTGACCCGCGATGCAGGGGATCTGTACGGGATCGGGCGGCTGGTGATCATGGCCCCGCATGGCGCGGCGCTGGTGCCGGATGGCACTCTTGACGGGCTGGCGCAGCTTCTGGCGGCGGGGCAGGTGTCGCGTTTCGCCATCGCCAATCCCGAACATGCGCCCTACGGGATGCGCGCGCGCGAAGCCCTGATCACCCGTGGCCTGTGGGACGACCTGCAGCCCGCGCTGGTGCTGGGCGAGAATGTCAGCCAGGCTGCGGCTTTCGCGCTGTCGGGCAATGCCGAAGGCGGGATCATCGCCTATTCGCTGGTGCTCGCCCCTTCGATTGCCGGGCGCGGCGCTTATGCGCTGATCTCTGAGGACTGGCACGCCCCCTTGCGCCAGCGCATGGCGCTTCTGCACGGTGCCGGGCCGGTGGCCGAGGCGTTCTATGCCTATCTGATGCAGCCTGCTGCGCGCGCCATCATGGAACGTCACGGCTTCACC
>SLQN01000454.1 GCA_007131465.1 Paracoccaceae bacterium | reverse complement strand
GAGACGACGTAATCCTTCTTCATCCAGTTGCGGAAACCGTCTGCCAGTGGTTCCAGCCACTTGAAGCTGTCTGCATCCGTCATTTCATCCGTTGCATCGCCGCGCCCTGGCGCGAAAGGCACCTCCACTTCGAACCCGGCCGCCTTCGCGGCCTGTTCCACCCCGACATTGCCTGCCAGCACGATCACATCCGCGATGGATGCGCCGCTTTCCACAGCAATCGGTTCCAGCACGCCCAGAACCTTTTGCAGACGGGCAGGCTCGTTGCCTTCCCAATCCTTTTGCGGGGCCAGACGGATGCGCGCGCCATTGGCGCCACCGCGATAGTCGGACTGCCGGAAGGTGCGCGCACTGTCCCAGGCCGTTGCGACCATATCGGACATCGACAGACCGCTTGCCGCGATCTTCGCTTTCACGGCGGCCACATCGTAATCCGTGGTTCCAGCCGGGACCGGGTCTTGCCAGATCAGCACCTCCTTGGGCGCATCGGGGCCGATATAGCGTTCCTGTGGCCCCATGTCGCGATGAGTCAGCTTGAACCATGCGCGCGCAAAGGCATCGTCAAAAGACGCCGGGTCGGCCATGAACTTCTCGCACACGGCGCGATATGCCGGGTCCATCTTCATGGCCATGTCGGCATCGGTCATGATCGGGTTCAGGCGGATGGAGGGGTCCTCGACATCGACGGGCTTGTCTTCTTCACGGATGTCGATGGGTTCCCACTGCCAGGCTCCGGCGGGGGATTTCTTCAATTCCCATTCATAGCCGAACAAGAGCTTGAAATAGCCCATGTCCCATTTGGTAGGCTCGGTCGTCCACGCGCCTTCGATCCCGGAGGTCACCGTATCGCGGCCAACGCCACGGGTCTTGTGGTTGTTCCAGCCCAGCCCGGCCTCTTCCAGTGCCGCCGCTTCGGGGGCTGGCCCCAGATTTTCGGCGCGCCCATTACCATGGGTCTTGCCGACTGTGTGGCCGCCTGCCGTCAGGGCGACGGTTTCTTCGTCGTTCATCGCCATCCGGGCGAAGGTTTCGCGCACATGGGCCGCAGTTTTCAACGGATCGGGTTGCCCATTCACGCCTTCGGGGTTGACGTAGATCAGCCCCATCTGGACTGCGGACAGCGGGTTTTCCATTGTCGCCGCGTCGGCCACATTCTCGTAGCGTTCGTCCGAGGGGGCAAGCCATTCCTTTTCCGCGCCCCAGTAGATATCCTTTTCAGGATGCCAGACATCTTCGCGGCCAAAGGCAAAGCCAAAGGTTTTCAGGCCCATGTTCTCATAGGCGATCGTGCCTGCAAGGACCATCAGGTCGGCCCAGCTGATCCGGTTGCCGTATTTCTTCTTGATTGGCCACAGAAGGCGGCGGGCCTTGTCGAGGTTGGCGTTATCCGGCCAGGAATTCAGCGGTGCGAACCGGTGGTTGCCTGTGCCCGCCCCGCCACGGCCATCCTGCACGCGGTAGGTCCCGGCTGCGTGCCAGGACATGCGGATCATCAGCCCGCCATAATGGCCCCAATCGGCGGGCCACCAGTCCTGGCTGTCGGTCAGAAGCGCGTGGATATCGGCCTTCAGGGCCGCGAAATCCAGCTTCTTCACTTCGTCACGATAGCTGAACCCTGTCAGCGGGTTAGCCTTGGTATCGTGCTGATGCAGGATATCGAGGTTGAGCGCCTTGGGCCACCAATCCATGACATCTGCGCCAGTCGTGGTTTGTCCGCCATGCATGACGGGGCATTTGCCTGCCTTGTCAGAACCGTCCATGATTCCCTCCAGAGGTTGTTTCTGGAATCGTTCTAACAGACTGCCCCAATCAGGTTAAGTCGCTTTTTCTGATCTGTTCGATCAGAAAACCTTATAGCTGGCACGGCACGCTCCCTTTACATCTCCTTGCGCATCGCGCGGCGCATCATCCAGCCCGCAATCAGCACCGCCACCAGCACGAAACCGATGATGATGGTCGCCAGCGCGTTCACATCGGGGCTGACACCAAGGCGGATTTTCGAGAAGATCACCATCGGCAGGGTCGAGGCACCGGGCCCGGACACGAAGCTGGCAATGACCAGATCATCCAGCGACAGGGTAAAGGCCAGAAGCCAGCCCGCCACCAGCGCAGGCGCGATCACAGGCAGTGTTATATCGAAGAACACACGCACCGGCCCGGCCCCAAGATCGCGCGCGGCCTCTTCCAGCGACTCGTCCATACTGCGCAGGCGTGACTGTGCGATCACGGCGACAAAGGCCGCGCAGAAGGTCGTGTGCGCAATGATGATCGTGGTCAGCCCCCGCCCGGCAGGCCAGCCCAGCGTCAGTTCCATCGACACGAACAGCAACAACAGTGACAGGCCGGTAATCACCTCTGGCATGACCAGCGGCGCAGTGATCATGCCCGTCAGCAACAACCGCCCGGTGAACCGGCTGAACCGTGTCAGCACAAATGCCCCCAATGTGCCGATGACCACGGAGAGCGTGGCGCTGGCGAAGGCCACCTGCAGGCTGACCCAGGCCGAACTGAGAATCTGGCGGTCGCGCAGCAATTCCCCATACCAGCGCGTCGAGAACCCGCCCCAGACGGTCACCAGACGGCTGTCATTGAAGGAAAATACCACCAGCGAGATGATGGGCGCATAGAGGAACACGAACCCCAGCGTCACGGTGACAGGCAGGAACCAGCCGCGCATCAGGTTTCCTCCCGCCGGTTCTGCACCGATTGCAGCCACATGATGGGCGCGACAACCAGCACCAGCATGACAATGGCCACGGCCGAGGCAACGGGCCAGTCGCGGCTACTGAAAAACTCATCCCACAGCACCCGGCCGATCATCAGCGTATCCGGCCCGCCCAGGAGTGCCGGGATGACATATTCCCCGATGGCCGGAATGAAGACCAGCATCGAGCCTGCAACAATGCCCGGCAGCGACAGGGGCAAGGTGACCGTGAAAAAGGTCACCATGGGTGACGCGCCCAGATCGGACGCGGCTTCCAGAAGCGCGCCGTCCAGTTTCGTGAGGTTGGCATAGAGCGGCAGGATCATGAAGGGCAGATAGGTATAGACAATCCCGATATAGACCGCGAAATCGGTCTGCATCATCTGGATCGGGCTATCGATGATCCCCAGCGAGATCAGCGTGTTGTTGATGACCCCGTTGGAGCGCAGGAACCCCATCCACGCATAGACCCGCAACAGGAACGACGTCCAGAAGGGCAGGATTACCATCATCAGCAGGACCGAGCGTTTCGGTTCGGGCGCGCGGGCGATGTAATAGGCAATCGGGTAGCCGATCAGCAGCGCGAACAGGGTCGAAACGAGTGCGATGCGGATCGAGGACAGATAGGCGTTGCGATAAAGGGCATCTTCCAGAAGGAAGCGATAATTCTCGAAGCTGGCAAGGATTTCCAGCGAGCCATCGGGCGCGCGGTCAAAGAACGGCGTATAGGGCGGGCGCGCGATGATCGCCTCGGCCAGTGAAATCCGGCCCAGCACGAAGAACGGTGCGAGGAAGAACACCGCAAGCCAGAGCATCGGAATGGCAATCACAAGCGAGCGTCCGGACAGGCCCAACTTGCCCATCATCCAGGCTGTGCCCCGCCAGGGCGCAGAACGCGTCAGCGCGTTGCCCGCGCTCATCGTGTCAGCACCCGAAACGCAGCCGGCTGCACCGAAATCCAGACCTTTTCATCCCAGGATATCGGGTCTTCATCACGTAGCCGGTTCGACTGGGTGGCCCGGATCAGCACCCCACTGGCCAGCCGGATGCGGTATTGTGACATATGGCCGATATAGCCCATCTCCTCGACCACCCCTTCCCAGGCATTCGCCGCCCCTTCGGGCCGCGTGCGCGACAGCGCGAACCGCTCGGGGCGGACGGCCCCCCAGACCTGCTGGCCGTATGTCAGCCCGGTCTGCGGCGGCAAGCGCACATCGCCCAGTTCGGCAGTCTCGATCCGCATCATGTCCGGGGCAACAGCCGCGACCTTGCCGGTGAACAGATTGACCGTGCCAATGAAATCGGCGACGAAGCGTGAATTCGGCGTCTCGTATATCTCGCGCGGCTCTCCGATCTGTTCGATCACGCCATCCTTCATCACCCCGATCCGGGTGGCCAGCGTCATCGCCTCGTCCTGATCATGGGTCACGACAATGAAGGTGACGCCCAGCGTTTCCTGCAGCTTGATCAGCTCGAACTGCGTTTCCTCGCGCAGCTTCTTGTCCAGCGCGCCCAGCGGTTCATCCAAAAGCAGCAGCTTGGGCTTTTTCACCAGCGAACGCGCCAGCGCGACCCGCTGGCGCTGGCCGCCTGACAACTGGTCGGGCTTGCGCCGCGCCAGCTTCTCCAGCTTGACCATGCGCAGCATGTCGCCCGCGCGCGCATAGGCTTCGGATTTCTTCACCCCTTCGCGCAGCAACCCGTAGGCCACGTTCTTCTCGACGCTCATATGCGGAAACAGTGCATAGGACTGGAACATCATGTTGGTTGGGCGCCGGTCGGGCGGCACGCGCGCCATATCCTCGCCGTCGATGAAGATCGCGCCGCTGGTTGGCTGTTCGAACCCCGCCAGCATCCGCAGCAGCGTCGATTTCCCGCAACCCGATTCCCCCAGCAGGCAGAACAATTCGCCCTTGTAGATATCAAGATCGACATTCGACACGGCCGTGAAGTCATCAAACCGCTTGATGAGGGAGCGGACCGAAATGAAAGGCCGGGACGCGGCGTCGCGCCAGGGTCTGGTCTCACTTGCTGCTGCCGGCTGCGCCATGCTTGTCCCCAACTGCTTCACCCGCAAGACGAAACACCCCTGCGGGAGGCTCCCGCAGGGGTGTCAGGATCACTGGCCCGTGCGCACGCGGGTCCACAGGCGCGTGGTGGCGCGTTCGGTCCTGTTGTCATAGGGCTGCAGCGTCCAGAAACCCGCCTTGGCTTCTTCCGACGGATAGATCGTCGGGTCATTCAGCACCTCTTCGTTGATGAAAGGTGTCGAGGCTGCGTTGGCGTTGGGGAACATGACGTAATTCGTGATGTCAGCGGCGATTTCGGCCTCCATGATGAAATTGATGAAGGCATGCGCGCCTTCGGGGTTCGGGGCATCCGAAGGGATAACCAGCATGTCGAACCACAGATGCGCCCCCTCATCGGGGATGGCATAGCCGACTTCGAAAGGCTGCCCTGTTTCCGACGCACGCTCGGCCGCCTGCAGCACATCGCCCGACCAGCCGACTGCGAGGCAGATCTCGCCATTGGCCAGATCAGAGATGTATTGCGACGAATGGAAATAGCGCACATAGGGACGCACCCCCATCAGCAGGTCCACGGCGGCATTGAAATCATCTTCGCTGGTCGAGGTCGGATCGAGGCCCAGATAGCGCATGGCCGCCGGGAACATCTCTTTTTCCGTATCCAGCCAGGCTATCCCGCAATCCTGAAACAGCGCGGCCTTCTCGGGGTCGAAGATCAGCGACCATGTATCGACCTCGTAGTCATCGCCCAGCCGTTCGGCCACGGCCTGCGCGTTGAAGCCGATGCCCGTCGTGCCCCACAAATAGATGACCGAATGTTCATTGCCGGGGTCAAACGCGGCGGCAAGCGCCATCAGGTCCGGGTCCATGTTTTCAAGGTTGGGCAACAGGTCGCGGTTCAGCGGCTGATAGACCCCGGCCATGATCTGGCGCTGCATGTAGTCCGAGGTCGGCACGACCACATCGAACCCCGATGACCCTGCAAGCATCCGCGCTTCCAGCGTATCATTGGAATCGAACACGTCATAATTGACGCTGATGCCGGTCGCGGCGGTGAATTTCTCCAGCGTGTCGGGCGCGATATAGTCGGACCAGTTGAATACGTTGATGCTGTCGGCGCTGGCCAGCCCGGCATGCAGCACAAACGCGCCGCCCAGCAGCGCAAGTCTCGTGGCTTTTGCGGTCATGTCAGTCTCCCTGTTCTGGGGCGCTGCCGGTCTTGCGCCGACAGTCTTTGGCAACCCCGATCACCTGACATACCACAAGAAAACCGATGGACTTGGCAAGCCCGTTTCTCGGAAATTCCGCAGATGTTTGATCAAAAAATGATCTCATGCCGAAATTTGCAGCCGGCTGGTGCGGGTTTTCAATCCGCGATCCGCAGGACGATCTTGCCGATATGCGCCGACGTTTCCATCCGCGCATGGGCCTTGGCGGCATCGACAAGGGCAAATTCACTGTCCATTACCGGCGCGATGCGGCCTGCGGCCAGATGCGGCCAGACCGTGCCCTCCAGCGCAGTCGCAATCGCCGCTTTGGCAGCATCGGATTGCGGGCGCAGCGTCGATCCGGTGATGGTCAGGCGGCGCACCATCAGGGGTGCGAAATTCACCTCGACCTTGGGGCCTTGCAGAAACGCGATCTGCACAAGCCGCCCATCTTCCGCAAGCGCCCTGAGGTTGCGCGGCAGATAGGCCCCCCCCACCATATCGAGGATCAGGTTCGCCCCGCCCTCGGCCTGCAACACCTTCACGAAATCCTCGTCGCGATAATTGATCGCGCGCTCGGCCCCGAGTTGCGTGCAGGCCGCGCATTTCTCATCCGATCCCGCAGTGGCAAAGACGCGCGCGCCAAACAGATGCGCCAGTTGTATCGCGGTCGTGCCAATGCCCGACGACCCGCCATGCACCAAAAACCGCTCGCCAGCCTGCAACCCGCCCCGCATGAACACGTTGGACCAGACCGTGAAGAAGGTTTCCGGCAGACAGGCCGCCGCGCGCAGATCCATGCCCTCTGGAACCGGCAACACCTGACCGGCATCCGTCAGCGCATGTTCGGCATAGGCCCCGCCGGGAAACAGCGCGCAGACCTGATCCCCGATCTGCCAGCGGGTCACGCCTGCGCCAAGGGCCACGATCGTGCCCGCCCCTTCCAGCCCCGGCAAATCGCTTGCACCCGGTGGCGGGTCATAGGCGCCCGCGCGCTGAAGCGCATCGGGCCGGTTGACCCCGGCATAGGCCAGCCGCACCACGACCTGCCCGGCGCCGGGCACAGGCACAGGGCGGGTTACCGGGCGCAGGACATCTGGTCCGCCGGGCTCTGAAATCTCGATCGCGCGCATGGTCGATGGCAGGTCCATCCGGGTCCTCCGCTGTTTCATAATGGTCCAAATAGCCTTGGGCAGGTCATGCGCGGTTCGCACGCAAGAGGGGCCTGCGCCCCTCAGCCCCGCCCCGAAAGGGCATAATCCCAGTAAAGTTCCCGCGCCCGCACCCCAAGGCGCGGCGCGCCCAGATCGCGCGCTTCATACTGCGTCACAGGCATCACCTTGGCGATATTTCCGGTCACGAAGATTTCTTCTGCCGTGTCGAACTCCGCAAGGGTCAGCGCAGTCTCGACCACCTCCAGCCCGTCGGCGCGCAGCAGCCCGATCACCCGCTGGCGCGTGATCCCGTTCAGAAACATGCCATTCGGCGCAGGGGTAAACACGACCCCATCGCGCACCATGAACACATTGGTCGAGGCCGTTTCGGCCACATGCCCGTCCACATCCAGCGACAGAGCGTTGGAAAAGCCGCGGGACCGTGCCTCGGCCATGATCCGCGCATTGTTGGCGTAAAGCGATCCGGCCTTGGCCTCGGTCAGGGCCATGTCCGGGCGCGGCCGGCAATAGGGCGAGACTGTCAGCGAGAACGCCCCCGGCTCGGGCATATCGAGGGCCTCGATACATATCGCGAAACCCGTGCTCTCAGGGACGGCGTCGATGATACCGGGCGTCGATTCGCGCGACCACATCATCGGGCGCAGATAGAGGGCCGCATCGGGGGAAAACATCCCGCAGCCTTCCTCCATCAGACCCTGTATCGTTGCCGCATTCAGCGGTGGCGTCATGCCCATCGCCTGTGCCGAACGGATGATCCGCGCGCAATGCAGGTCCAGATCAGGCCGCGCACCTTCGAACTGCCGCGCCCCGTCGAAGACCTGCGAGCCAAGCCAGGCTGCGTGATCCGCCGCCCCGATGATCGGCGCATTGCCCCTGTGCCACTGGCCTTCATACCAGGTGACGATGTCCTTGCCGACAGCCATGCCCCGTGCGCCCCTTGTATTGCCAGTGCCCGATGGGCCGCAACCTGCGGCGCAATCGCAGGCGCGTCAACCCTGTTGCGGCGGCGCTTTGGGCTGAATGTGGCCCGGAAGGTCGGACTGCGGACTGCGTGCTGGCGCGCGGATGCACGACAGCACGGCCATCGGTCCGGCAAGCACCATGCGTGCCAGCGCATTCTTCTGGACCGCGCCCTTGACCCGCTCGATCTGCATCACCTCGTCAATGCGCCGGTCGAGGAAATTCCATGTTGCCTGCGCACCCGGGCTGTCATCGCCCAGCCAATAGAGCACAGTCGCCGAATAGACCCCGGCCAGCGTGGCGCGCTTGGTATACCAGTTGTAATCGGTCGAACTGTCGCCAAGCGTGGTCCAGATCAGGTCGACCGTGCCCCAGATGGCGCGCGCGCCGTCAGCGCCGTAGGGTGGCAACGCAAACAGCGTCGTGCCCCGGCGGACAAGCTCGCGATCCTCGGCGGCCTCGATCCTGTATCGGACAGCCGTGGCAATCCGGTCGCGAAAACGCATCTCGCTCAGGTCTTCGGCCGCAAGCCGCGCGGCCATCGCCGCGTCGCCCCGACGGTGGAAGGCCAGCGCAAGGTCCACACCCCCGCGCGGCAACAGGGCGCGCGCCGTGGCAAGGTCGATACCCGCATCTTGCGCCGCCGCTTTCAGCGCAGCATCGGTCCAGCCATCGAAGGGCACATGCAGCAGCGCTGCGTCGAGAAGTTTCTCGATCTGATCGGTCATTGACGTCCTCCAAGCTTGCGTATCGCTGGACATAGCGCAGCATGTCTGATAAGCGACCGCTTCCTGCTGATTGATGAAACTCTAACTTGGAAAGGTGGTGAAAACCACATGCAGGTATCGGTTCGTGACAATAATGTCGATCAGGCCCTTCGTGCGCTGAAGAAGAAACTCCAGCGTGAAGGTGTGTTTCGCGAAATGAAGCTCAAGCAACATTTCGAGAAGCCCTCCGAGAAGAAGGCGAGAGAGAAGGCTGAAGCGATCCGCCGTGCGCGCAAGCTTGCGCGCAAGAAGGCGCAGCGCGAAGGCATGCTCTGATCTGACAGGGCCGACATGGCGGGGTGATCCCCGCCTTACAGATCAACCCCCGCAGGCGCCGCCTGAGGGGGTTTTTTTGTCCTTTGCGCCAGAGGTCCGGAGCCCAGGGTGCAGCACCGCGCGCTCGAACGGTCCTGCGCGACACCGGGCGAAGCAGCCAAGATGCTACCCATATGGCCACTAACATG